>JAZFSU010000305.1:0-3225 GCA_036446335.1 Dehalococcoidia bacterium
CATCTCCCTTCAGATACCCCGCAGCTTGCTGCGGGGTAGTTCATTCCCTTTTTGAGGCAATCCTAGAGTACGGGCCAGTGAGGTAGGGAAGGTTGGGTAGGGGGCGGGAGCTTACCCGCCGGCGATTGGCATGAGGATAAAGATGTCGTCGTCCTCGCTGACCATGGTATCCAGGTCGTCTCTCAGGTTGATGCTCTCCCCGTTGACGATGAATTTGTAGGCAGGGCTGAAACTACCATCGTCCTCGTAGATGGCTTTTTTGAATTTGGGATACTCGGCGCTGGCCGCATCCAGTACCTCCCGCAGGGTGGCTTCTCTCAGATTGACCGATATCTCCTTCACGCCGATGATCCTCGTAAGGGGAGGGCGTAGTTTTAACTTAATCATCCCCTTGCCTCCGCCTGCATCAGGCCGCACCTTGTCCCACAACGCTTGGTGAGGGCACTTGGCGCGGCGACAAACTGCTTGAATTGTACTTAATCACATTGCGTGCGGTCATTTATCTACAGAGAGTCTTGAAGTTTTAAGACCCTGCCTCCCTCCATCCTCACTTCGATTGCGCCAAGGGCCCTGGGCTCGCACATCTTCACGCACTGCGGATCGCCACCACACAGGTCGCACACCGCCGGTTTATTGCCGTCCGTCTTAAAGACGGCGTCGAGGGGGCAAGCCTCGACGCAAATCGAGCAGCCGGCCACACAGGAATCGTAGTTGATGATGATGGCACCGGTTTCGCCATGTCGTGTGATGGCGTGAACGGGGCAGGCATCGATTGGCGGACAGACCTTGCACTGCCGGCAGACATTGATCCTGTACTTGTAGTCGAGGGCCTGGCCATGAGAGATCTGCACGCGAGCGCTGTCCAGGTTCACTTTCCCGTCATGAGAGAGGGAACATGCCGACTCGCACAGCATGCAACCGGTGCACAGGTCCTTCTTCGCAACAAATTTCATCATGGTGCCGGGCTCCCTGGCAGGAGCTCCTGATTAACCGGTTGCCTGGTTTCAATGCGTAGGTCGATGCCCAGACGCCGGAGCGTTTTCTCCGTGGGAATCCCTTCGCTGTCCCAGCCATGCAATGCGTAGTAGCGGTCGAGCATGGCCTGGAACTCTTCCGGCTCGACGCATGTACCGGCACGCGGCCCGTGAGTCCACTTGTTATAGAACTTTGCGGGGACATTGTCGTCTTTGCGCCGGAAGCCGTGTCGGACCAGGAAGAGGCGTTCAACATTGTAGATACGCTCGCCTACCTCGAGAATTTCTCTCGGGGTAAGGACAACACCACTGGCCGCCTCGATCCACTCGCTAAATTCATTGAAGCCGAGCAGGCCGACGCTCAGCCACTTGGAGAGGAACTTGCAAGTACCCAGCGCGTCTGCCACAGCGCACAGGCACTCGGTCCAGAAGCAGGCCCATTCCTTACCCTCGTAGGTCTCGGCCGAGGCAGGAATAGGCTGTCCGGTCAGTTTCGCCGTCACTTCCGGCGGCAGGCTAAACTCCTCGAGCGTATAACGGCTGCGCAGGTGATCGGCCCCTCGCGAGGCGGTGGCCAGCCCCAGGACTTGCGCCCGGTGACCACGCACGTCGTCACATTCAATGGTCAGCCCCTTGACGTGGTCAAGGTAGCGCTCGGCGTTGTTCCCCAGGTGGGCGGCGGTGGCCTTCCACCCGTCTGCCAGGTGAGACCCGAGTCCCTTGCGGAAGGTCGTTTGTTCGAGGATATCGAGGATGGCTGTCTGGTTGCCCCAGGAGAAATCGAGCTCGGTATGCGCGCTCGTCAGGATGCCTTTTTCCCACAACTCCATGAGCCAGGCGGTGTACGCCGTGGCCGAGCCGACATCGAGCCCGTATTCATTGCACCGCGCGAACCCCACCAGAATGGTATTCCAGTCCCCGCTGCCGCACTGGCTGCCCCAGCCGCCGGCGCCGTAGTACTCCATTGAGCCGCCCTTGGTCCCCTTGAACGGACCCTCCTTGATTTCATAGTGGTGACGGCAGTGTACCGGGCAGTTGAAGCACGACGTCTTGGCCGACTCGTATTTATCGAGGAAGATGTCCGCGTCGAGCTCTTCGCCGCCTTGCTCCATCATGTTGAACTGGTGATTGTGGCCCCCCTCGTAGCCTTGCGTGCGGGTGTTGTTCAGGCGGATGAGGGTGCCGTACATAGAGGTGGCGAGAAACCCTTTTGTGGAGGTAACCTGGGTGTACTGCTTGTTCACTACTTCCAGCAGTTTCTCCGGATCGTGCACCTTGATGGGCTGAGTGCCGCGAGCGGCAATGGCCCAGATGTTCTTCGACCCCATCACAGCACCCATGCCGGTGCGACCGGCAGCATCGCTCGAGCCGTTCAGGATGCAGGCCCAGACCACCTGGTTGCGGCCCGCAGGGCCGATGGCCGCCACCTGGACCTTCGGGTCTCCCAGCTCTTCCTTGATGCGGTCCTGGATAGTAATGGCATTGGTGATGGCGAGATGCTGCGCCGGCCGGAAGTCGATCTTGCCGTCCTTTACGACGACATAGATCGGTTCAGGGGCCTGGTTCGTAAAGACGATGTGGTCAAAACCGGCCTGGCGTAATTCGGAGGCAAAAAAACCGCCCATGCTGGAATCGCCCAGATGACCGGTTTCCGGTGATTTTGCAGAGAAGTTGACTCGACAATTTGCAATTCCCAGGGTGCCGGAGAGCGCTCCAGCCCCAATGATGAGAGGGTTCTCCGGCCCGAGGGGATCCGTGTCGTTGCTGACGGATTGGAACAAAAGATACTGGTTGATGCCACGGCCCCCCAGGTACTTCTTGCGCCATGCTTGCGGGATATCCTCGATACGAATCTGACGTGTTGCCAGGTCGACCCAGGCGATTTTGTTGCTCACTCCGGGATCCTCTTCGAATCTTTTTGGTACTTCGTCCAGTTGAGAGGAGCAATGATCATGCCAACACCGGGGCGAAACCACCGCATCTTCCAGCCCTGTCCGCAACCCGGACAGGTCACTTCCTTCTCGCCGTCTGGAACATCGAACCTGCAGGTACACGCCTTACACCGGATTGAGCTAGCTTTCGTGTCAGCACCCATGATGTCTCAATCTCCTTGGCCTTCCCTGGCTGGTCGGGAGAGAGTCCCTTTCTCACCGTCCTCGGGCAATGCATTCCGGAATGGCATCCGGCCCTGAAAAACGCTCAACCCCGATCCGAAATTAATCAGTCACCGGTTCGACAGGCTCACGGCCCT
>JAZFSU010000306.1:0-11322 GCA_036446335.1 Dehalococcoidia bacterium
GCTTTCCATCTGCTCTTCCGTGACCAGCCTCGGGTCGTCGATCAAGCTAGCGAGGATTCGCGCTTCACGTACTCCGGTTGCCCAAAGCTCCTGGGCCAGGTCACGATTCCTGCCGATTTCCCTGGCCATCGCTCGCAGAACAGGGATGGACACGCCGTATGTGTTCTCCGGATTGATCCCATATCGCGCCATGCCCTCCACCGCTTTGGGATCAGAGAGCGCTTTCAGCCTGTCCAGAACATCAGAGTACTGCATTTGTTGATCCTAGAGAGACTGGTCCGAGCCAGCGGAATTCTAATGCTTGCCATGTTGGCTGTCAAGGCAACTCCCCAGAAGTCATTCCCGCGCAGCTTGTGCCTGCGGAAGCAGGCAGCGGGAATCCAGGCGGGGCGGGCGCAGGGTGGTGGCAGCGTGGCGAACCCATCCTTCCCAAACCGGGGAAACCGTTGACATTCCCACATTCCATGGTCTATGCTCGCTTCACTTTCGGCATTGCGGCCGCGGAAGGAGGAATCAACCATGATTGAAGCGATGCTGAGCGAAAGTCAGAGAAGCCTGCGAAGCGAGGTGAGGGAGTTCGTCAAGGCGGTGCCCCGGCAGCTAATCCTCGACATGGACGCGGACAAGGTCACCTACCCGAGGCAGTACCTGGAGGACGCCGCCAGCCGGAAGCTGCTGGGTCTCCGTTTCGCCCCCGAGCATGGAGGCAGGGCTCTCAAGTGGGAGGACGAGATAGTTGCCCTCGAAGAGGTCGGGACGCTGCCCTCTTCACTCGCTTGCCTCTACTCGCTGGTAACGATCTGCGGTGAGGCTTTCCACGTGTTCGGGACCGAGGAGCAGAAGCGGAAATACCTTCAGCCCACTCTCGAGGCCAGGCTGTGCTGCGCCGAGGCGCTGACCGAGCCCCGAGGGGGCTCGGATTTCTTCGGGGCCACGACCGTCGCCCGCAAGAAGGGCAACCACTATCTGCTGACAGGGCAGAAGCGCTTCGTAGTCGGCGCGGAGGGCGCGGACTACTTCCTCGTCTACGCCAAGACGGATCCCGAGGCCCCCAGCCGCGAGTCCCTGAGCCTGTTCATCGTGGAGAAGGACATGGGCGTGGAGGTCAAGCATCTGTACGGGCTTCTGGGAACACGGGGAGGGGGTGCGGGCAGGATCCTGTTCCGAGACGTCAAGGTCCCCGAGGAGAACATCATCGGCAGGGAAGGCCAGGGCGGTCAGTTCTTCTATCAGATGATGATCCCGGAGAGGATGACCAGCGCAGCCGGCAGCCTGGGAGGGGCGAGGGCTGCCCTGGAGATCGCAGCGCGCTACAGCGAAAAGAGGAAGGCCTTCGGTGCCAGAATCAGAGATTTCCAGGGAGTGAGCTTCAAGGTCGCAGATAGCGTCACCAAGATAGACGCCGCGAGTGCCCTGGTTCAAGCCACGGCGAAGACGATTGACCGGGGGGCCGACCGAAAGCTTGCGAGGCGAATGGTGTCGGAATCGAAGAAGTTCGCCACCGAGGTCTTGTGGCAGGTGGTGAACGATGCCATGCAGATCATGGGCGGCATCGGGTACACTAACGTCTATCCAATCGAACGCATGTTGCGCGACGCCAGGCTGACCATGATCTGGACAGGCACCAACGAGATAATGAACCTCATAATCCAGCACGAGTACTACCGTGATCTTCTGGCGCGGGGTGACGAGACCCGGGATGTGGAAAACGACGCGCTGGCGGCGGAGGAGGTCGAGGAGAAGGTCTACGAGTAGCCGACGTGTCGATGCGGCAGGTGTGGTGGCTGGAGAATGAGCACTAACCGGTGCTTACCATTCGTTTCGTGCACAAACCCTTGACAAACTACGTATAATTGTGTACGACACTAGCATCCGGTACGGTCGGATCTCTATCGACCGGAGGAGGAAAGGGGGTCACGATATCGCCTCGACTGACACATGCGAAATGAAAGTCAACTCAGGAGGTTGCAGATGAACAAGCTGATGAAACTGATCATAGTCCTTCTGGTCGCCAGTCTGGCTGCAGTGGCTGTGGGCTGCGACGAGGATGAAGAGAGTACCCCAACGCCGGCAGCGAATGAGATAAAGATTGGCGTGATCGGGCCCATGGCCTACATACAGGGCGAACACCACTGGAACGGCGCTCTGATGGCGCGAGACGAGATCAACGCCGAGGGCGGCATAATGGTGGGGGACGACGAGTATCAGATAAGACTCGTCAAGGCGGACTCCAATGAGATAACGAGCCCCACGGACGCCGTCTCAGCCATGGAAAGGCTGATAACCGTTGACGAAGTCGACTTCGTTGTCGGTGGCTTCAGGAGCGAGTCCGCGCTCGCCATGCAAGAAAAGGCAATGGAGCACCAGATGATCTTCCTCGGCGCTGGCGCAAGCGAGGTCGAGCTGAACACGCGCGTAGCCGCCGACTACGACAAATATAAGTACTGGTTCAGGGTCAGCCCTGTGAATGGCACCTACCTAACCCGGATCAGCTTCATGCTCACGGGCATGGTGGCGCAGAAGATCGGCGCGCTCACATTTCCGGATGCGCCGAAGATAGCCATACTGGCCGAGAGCGCGGAGTGGGCCAATCCCCTGGTTGATGCGGCTCAAGGGTATTTCGCTGCTCCTCCACCCAATGGCATGGGCCTTGACGTGGTCGGGACATGGCGGCCCTCCCAGATGGCTACCGACGTAACAGCCGAGTTGACGGCCATAGAGGCCGCAGGGGCCAACATCATCTACACGGTTGTCTCCGGACCGCTGGGCGTCGCCTACACCAGAACGTGGGGAGAGCTCGAGATCCCGGCTGCCTCAGTGGGAATCAACGTTGAGGCTCAGAAGGGCAACTTCCTGGATGCAACCGGCGGATACGGCGCATACGAGACTACCTTGAACACCTACGCCCGCGTCGAGATCACCGATGAAACGATCGCCTTTTACGACGCCTTTGAGGACAAGTTCGGGGAGATCCCCATATACACGGCGGGCACGTATGACGCGATCAAGATACTGAAGGCAGCCATCGAAAGCGCGGGAACCCTGGACAAGGATGCCGTTGTCACCGCGATCGAGGCCACCGACATGATCGGCCCCCCAGGCAAGATGGCGTTCATGGGTACAGACACAGACACTCCCCATGACGTGACCTGGGGCCCGGGTTCCGTGACAGGTGTCGGCGTGCAGTGGCAGGATGGCGAGCTCAAATGCGTCTGGCCTGATGCCGGTGGATCACTGGATCCGGTGTTCTACGAGGGCACTGTAGACTACGTCCTGCCGCCGTGGGTGGTCGATGCATTGACGGAATGATGCGCTTCCGGCGCTCTCCTGTCTAGCAATTGCCACGGGTCGGCGTGAATGAACCTGAACAATGCCCCCCGGCGGGGCCGATGCCTTTGCCGGGGGGCATTGCGTAATTGTGCGCCGTGCTTTTCCCATGATTGAACTGAAGCTCATCCTAATCAATGGACTGATAAGTGGAGGCGGCTACGCGCTGCTGGCGGTCGGCTTCTCCCTCATCTTCGGTGTGGCCCGTATCGTCAATCTGGCCCATACTGCGTTCTACATGTTGGCCGCCTATTTCGTATATGCCTTCGCCAAGCTCCTCGGTCTCCCTCTGCCACTGAGCGTCGTTCTCTCGATCATAGTCGTAGTTATCATTGGGGTCCTTGCCTACAGGATAGTCATCGACCCAATACGAGGGAGGGAGACCACGATCCTGATAGTGACCATCGCTCTCGCCATCATCATTCAGGAGTCGGTGTCGATAAAGTTCGGAACCGCCGCGACTCAGCCGGGCAGACTGATTTCCGGTTATACGACAATACTGGATGTCAAGGTGTTCAATCGCGACCTTTTGGCATTTGGCGTGGCCACGATCACTCTACTGGGTACGTGGGTCCTGCTGATGAGAACCAGGCTGGGAATCGCTATCAGAGCCACGGCTCAAGACAGGGAGGTGGCTAACCTGATGGGGATCAATGTCGCCCGAACAGGAATGATCACCATGGCCATCGCAGTGGGGCTGGCTGCGATAGCGGGAGCTGTGAAGGCTCCCGCCGCGACGCCCACGATGTGGATGCAGCCATTGGTGATAGTCCTGGCCATCGTCGTCCTCGGGGGATTGGGGAGCATCAAGGGGAGCTTCGTGGGGGCCATTATCCTGGGGCTCGCCGGGGCTTCGGTCGTCGTGCTTTTTCCCGAACATGCCTTTCTCAAGGAGGCTGTGGCGCTCGCGATCATGCTGGCCGTGATCCTGATAAGGCCTGAAGGGCTTTTCGGGGTGGCCTTCGAAGAGGAACGGTGATGGGAATCTTAACTGCTTACGTCGGGGGCGCATACAATGCGCTCAGGGGAGAGGTGCTCGTCCTCCCAAGCAGGACGGCTGTCCTTCTCTTCGGCCTGCTGCTTTTCCTGGTGCCTCTGATGACGGAGCATTCGTATTATCTCGGAGTCCTCACTCTGGCATGCATATTCGCGATCTTCGCGGCCAGCTGGGACCTGTTGTCGGGCTTCACGGGCCAGGTGAACTTCGGTCATGCCCTATTCTTCGGTGTCGCCGTGTACGTTTCGGCCCTCCTGAACATACATCTTGGCCTGCACCCCGGGCTGACCATACCTCTCGGGGCCCTCGCTGCGGCCGCAGCCGGATTCCTGGTCGGACTGGCCTGCTTGCGGCTGAGAGGCACGTATCTGGCATTCGCCACCCTGGCCTTCTCCCTGATCGTTGCCGGCATCATCCAGGCTATCCCCGGGACCGGGGGCACCCTGGGAGTCACCGGCGTCAAAAGCATCCAGCACCTTTCCGAGTCAGTCGTTGTCGAGTACTATGTCGCTCTAGTTCTGCTGGTCGTCCTGGGCTATACCATGTGGAAGATAACGGACTCCAAGACGGGCATCATTTTCCACGCCATACGGGAGGACGAGGTGACGGCACGGGCATCCGGCATAAACACTACGCGCTACAAGCTGCTGGCCTTCTGCCTGAGCGGTCTGTTTGCCGGGATCGCCGGAGGCCTCTACGCTCACCACGTGCTGATCGCCGGCCCGTCCACGCTGGCCCTCATGATTTCTTTTCAGGCCATCATATGGGCGGTCTTCGGGGGAATCGCGACGATCTACGGGCCGATCGCCGGAGTCTTCATCCTCTTCCCGCTCATGGAATACCTGCAGCGAGCAGTGCCGGAGTACCGCATGCTCGCGGTCGCCCTGATCATTGTGCTGGTCATGCTGTTCATGCCGGAGGGGCTGATTACCTGGGTGCGCGACAAGATCGAGAAGGTGTGCCCCAGGTGCAAGCTGCGCAACATCGCCACCCGCAGAACATGCCGCGTGTGCACAGCGGACCTCGACTAGGGCCCCAGACCTGCGAGGCCGGCACAGCCAATCCCGCCAGCTCCTCCGGGACTCACAGGCTTTTCGAGCAGCGTGCAGCGAATCCCTCCGTTCCGATGGCCTCTCTCATGTCGTCCGCGGTTCGACGGGCCTGTCCTGAGCAAAGCCGAAGGGCTCACCACGAACGGCCCGTCGATGACATACTCCCCGAATCTTCAACAATCAGGGTTGCAGGACTTTCTTGGGAGCATTTGCAGGACTTTCGTGGGATAGCGCTCCCTTCGGGAAACGGGTACCATGCTATGGTAACAATCCTGGATACGGAGGATCATAATGGCTGAGAATACGAAAGCGGATGCCGCTCAGGCGGAGCAGATCGTTTCCGGAGCACCGGAGGCAACGGCAAACATCAAGAACACCGAGTTCATTACGGACTCCACCGGCGATGTCCAGTATCTGCTGGACCAGTGCGAATCCCTGGTCAGAGACAGAGACTCATGGAAGCAGAGGGCGACCGAGGCCGAGAAGCTGATTTCCCAACTCAAGATGGCCAAGCAGGAGCTGATTCGGGCCGTGACCAACCAGCTCAACAAGAGCTAGATCTCCTCGACTTCCTCCGGGCCAAAGTCTCGCTGATTTGCCGGCCCGGTGGCGCCATCAGAGTCTCGATCAACGACCTCCGCGCATACATCTGTATTTCACATCAGGGCTTCCTGACCAATCAGGGCGGGAAGCCCGATCCACGCCTCGCCAGCCACCCGGCCTGATTCGCCGGTAGAGCGGGTGCCCCACCTAACCTTTCGCGGCCGGCACCCATGACTTTATTGGGATAGGACTCAGGACTTTTGAGGGATGGCGCACTTGACCGGCATTGGTTACCATGCTTCCGTGACGATCTCAGGAAAAAGGAGAGGTGTGATGGCTGGAACCAGCAAGCGAAGTACAGCTCAGAGTAAGAGCCCTGTATCTCAGAAGATCTCAGAGGCCATTCCAGAGAGGGAGAGCATGGAGATGACCAACAGCGCCAGCGAAGATGTCCGCTACCTCCTCGACCAGTGCGAAGCGCTGGTCATGGATAGGGACTCCTGGAAGCAGAGGGCAACCGATGCGGAGAAACTGATCGCCGAGCTCAAGATGGACAAGCAGGAGCTCATCCGCGCAGTCACCGGCACTCTCAACCAGAGCTAGGGGTTCTCCCCCCACTGGTACACGGATCGACCGACTGGCTCAACAGTTGGGCCATCGGCGTCGGCCGTTCATATTCTTGAGGTCCAGGCTTGCTTGTCTCGCCTGGACCTTCTGTATGTGTGGTAGTCTTTGGCCCCGACATCCACGCCCGTGACAAATCCGCGACTGCGGGCCGCCTTGGGTCCTATTCCACGATTGGCAAGCCGTCCGCCTCCCACTGAAGGATGCCCCCAAGCACGTTGTAGACCTCTTCGAACCCGAGGTTTCTCATGATATCGTGCGCCCTTCCGCTACGACCTCCGCTCCGGCAATAGATGACATAGGACTTGGTCTTGTCCAGTTCGTCCAGTTGATCCGAGAAAGTCTCGGAGTAGTAGTCAATAAGGACCGAGCCCTCGAGGTGTCCGTCCGCATACTCCTCAGAGGTGCGGACGTCCAGAAGGACGAAATCGGCGTCCCCCTGATGGTCCCGGATCATTGAATTCGCCTCGACTGTGGAGACGTCCTGGATTATCTGCGCCCCAGGTGCGGCGACCTGATCGCTTGCGCATCCGCCGATCACGGCGAAAGACACGACGAGGATTGCCGCCAGCACCAGCATTGCCAGCGCGCCCCGTTTGGCATTGATCATAGTCCACACCTCCGGATCGTGGTCAGCGAACACATTCTACCAGAAATTGATGTTCCATATGTTCTCGGTCTCTCTGATAGTCTTCGAGACCTCACGCTTCGCAGGTTCATCGCGGATCGGCTCCACGCGCGACACCGGCGATCCTGATTCGTTCGTTCCCTCTCTCCACGCCTCGATGTAACCGGGAACGGTGGCGTACGCGAAACTGCCGGAACCGCAGCAGGCAGTGTCGACGACCGCCGAACCGATCACGCACAGCACCTCGCGTCCGTTCTGCTTTAGTCTCAACTCCTTGAGCGGGGTGAATGTTCCGCTCACCGAGACTATGTCCTCGTCCAGCTCTAAATGAACGTAATCCATCGTCATTTCACCTCTGGACCGCTGCGCCGCTTCTGGCCCACCTCGCCATCCTGCTGGAATCGCGCGACCTGCCGGGCAGAGTACCTTGCGCTAGTGAGGCAACCTGCCTCACTACCTCCGGCCTCAGCCCCCACCCAAGGGAGCGCAGCTCTGGCCCGAGGGCGCGCAGCCCTCACCCGCGAGAGCGCTACACTCGCCGGATATACGGCTGCTGAAGACCGAGAAGACCTTCCGGGGCCCCTGCGCTCCGCATGAAGCACACCGGACGTCACCATCACTTTCGTCGATTCCCCGACGCAACTCGAAGCCGTGGCCGCACTTGTCACATTCGTACTCATAGATCGGCATGCCCTGCACCCTCCTTGAACTCAGGCTAGTTCCTTTGCCAACACTGCCGGCCGCGATCCTCCGCTGCCGTCCCTGGCCTTCATCATATTCATATGCATATATGCTAATATTCTATCGTCATAGTAGCATGGGCTTTGGCCCCCTGTCAATACCCCTTGACACCCTTCCCCCTTCATATCATAATATGCATGTATCTTAATATTAAGATATTGGAGTGCGGGTTATGATTGACGAATCTATGGCAGAGGTTTTCAGGCTGCAGGCCGAGATATGCAAGACGCTCGCCGATCCCAAACGCCTGATGATAATCCATGAGGTGCGGGAAGGGGAGAAGTCGGTGGGCCAACTGGTGTCAAACCTCGGCCTGCCGCAGGCCAACGTCTCGCAACACCTGGCCATCCTGCGCGAAAGGGGGGTCGTCTTGACCCGCCGCGAGGGGGCCACCATCTACTACACCCTGGCCAGCCACAAGATCGGTGAAGCGTGTGACCTGGTGCAGGAGGTACTGAAAGACAGGCTGGCCAGCACCCAGGTCCTGGCCGACTCGCTGGGCTCTCTGGGCAGGGGATCCTAAGCTGCGAGCATCGGCGCATGATATAATGACCTGGCGCGCAGGCGATTCCTGCGCGCCAAACCAGAGCGGCGTGGTGAAAGATGGCTCTCGTAGAGAAGGATGACCTCGTTCAGATAGAGAAGCTCGAGATCGCGCCGTTCGGCACCAACGCCTACATCCTGAAGTGCGTGGCGACCGGGGACAGCGTCCTCGTGGACGCACCCGGCGAGGCGGACAGAATCGCGGACCGGCTGAAGGGCACGAACCCGAAGTACATTCTGATTACCCACAACCACATCGATCACGTCGTGGCCCTGGTCGAGCTGCAGTCCAGCCTGAAGATTCCTATTGCAGCCCACTCCGCCGACGCCAGCGGATTGCCGGCTACGCCGGACGTTCTGCTGGACGATGTCGACGCAGTGTCTTTCGGGAAGGTGAAGCTCAAAGTGCTGCACACGCCTGGGCATACGCCGGGCAGCCTGTGTTTCCTGACCGGCGACTACCTGATATCGGGCGACACCGTGTTCCCAGGCGGCCCCGGCAAGACAAACTCCCCGGCGGCCTTCAAACAGATAATCGAGTCCATCACCGGCAAGATATTCGTCCTGCCGGACGACGTCCGGATGTATCCCGGCCATGGCGACGCGACGGATGTGAAGAAGGCGAAAGAGGAGTACGCGGCCTTTTCCTCACGGTCCCACGATCCGGGCCTGTGCGGGGACGTGCTCTGGCTCTCGGCGTAGCCGACTGCGCTGCCGCTGGATCACGCCATCTCCGATCGGACCGGAACACCTCAGCGTCCGTCATGACGATTTCTCCTGACTGTGCAAGGCTCAGAAGGTGCCGGCGAGGGTCGGTGCCCGATTGAGGAGGTGACGGACCATGAACGACCATCCCGAGACCCACTTTGTCGATGAGCACGTGCCAGAAGACGGTGCGCGTGTGATCCTCAGAAATGGCCGATTCGTAGACGTGATCAATGGCAGGTACTTCGGTCCGGAAGTCAGCGTTGTCCTCCAGGGAGACAGGATTGCAGCCATGCCCGGCGTTCCTGGCCAGGATAGCGATATGAGGCCGGATTTCGCCATAGACCTGGGGGGAAGAACCGTTCTACCCGGCCTCTTCAACACTCACTGCCACATAAACATGGCATCGACCACAATGCTTCCCCGGCTGGGGGATATCAGCCTCAACAAGAAACACCGTGAACGCCAGCGAGCCAAGAACATGGCCGAGTGTCTCGCCCACGGCATCACAAACATTAGAGACGCCTATACGGAAGACCTGCGCTGCAATTGGGCTTTGAGGGAAGAGATATCTCGAGGTGAGATGCCGGGACCTCGCATTGTGCAATCAGTTGTTGTGGGGCCACCGGGGTCCTATCTGGCTGAAAAGCTTGGGGTGGTGCTGCGGATCATGGGTTCCGCAACACTTGGCATCACCCGGATCGATCACTCAAGAAGCGAGGCCGGCGTTGTGGAATTCTCGATTGACGCGACTGCGGGAGAGGTGAGAGATGCAGTCGACAGGGCCATAGATGAAAGAGGGGCAGAGGCCATCAAGATCGGGGAACAGCGTGAGAACATGTCTAACCGCAAACCCAATTCCACAATAATGAGGATTGACCAACTCGAAGCCCTCTCAAACCAGGCCAGTCGCCGGGGAAAGAAGACACTGATGCATCACACCTCGGTCGAGTCTTTTCGACGCGGCGTGAGAGCAGGAGTCTCTACGCTGTCCCACCTTCCCTTCGATGCATCCCTAACCAAGGAGGACGTAGAGGCTTTCAAGGCAGCGGAGTGCATCATGGAACCTACCATCTCCGTTGCCTACGGGATAACGTGGAAGATCAAGGGGGACCCACTATTTGACCATCCGGAAATGAACAGGCTGACCCAGTACCGAGACAAGGTATATACCTACGCGGCACTTGCGGATGAATACTACCTGCCCGAATTGAGGGATAGCCTGATCTGGTCATACAAGAACAAGGCCAGCGGCAAATTCAAGGTTCTGGGCCTTCTCAACATGTCCCGGATGTTCCGGTATTACACTCAGCAGGTTTGGCATGGTTTTGACAACTTCAGGCTGCTTTTCGAGCATGGCGCACGCATGGCGCTGTCTAATGATGGTGGCATCCCCCCCTGCACACCCGCCATGATGGCATTCGAACTGGATTTCTTCGACTTCGTTCTGGGCAGAGAACCCGGCATGAAGCGGCTGAGTGGTGCCGAAGCTGCACGCATAGCCACAATCAACAGCGCTTGCTCGATGGGATTGGAGAAGGACTTTGGCTCGATCGAACCTGGCAAGATGGCTGACCTGGTGATAATCGACGGTGACCCCTTTGAGGACCCTCACGTCTTGGGGAGCCGGGTGGCGGCGCTTTTCATGGACGGTAGACTGAGAATCAACAATTGTGGGCTTGAGATACAGCAGGGTGGGGCAGACCAGCAGGAGATGCCAGCGAGGGTGGACGGATGACAACGCACGTTCATCACCTCAACCTCGGGACAATGTGCTAATAGAGCGGTTCGGCGCGGTGGAAAGCCTCCGCCAGCTCGAAGTCTTGCCCCTCTGCGTTCTCCCTGCACCGGTCCTTCAGGCTCAGCCACACGTAGGGTGGGTGAAGTGGCAACGGAACCCACCGAGCATCACAAGTTGAAGTGCAGCAGACAGCGGTGGGTTTCACTTTTCGTTGCACCCACCCTACGGCTGCGGAACGCTGCTCTAATAGAGCGGTTCGGCGCGGTGGAAAGCCTCCGCCAGCTCGAAATCCTGCCCCTCTGCGTTCTCCCTGCACCGGTCCTTCAGGCTCAGCCACACGTAGGGTGGGTGAAGTGGCAACGGAACCCACCGAGCATCACAAGTTGAAGTGCAGCAGACAGCGGTGGGTTTCACTTTTCGT
>JAZFSU010000307.1:0-2788 GCA_036446335.1 Dehalococcoidia bacterium
CGAACTCGGCAGTGTCCCTGGGGCTTGGCCTTGGCCACGGCTCCGACCGTCCAGGCTGCCGGCTACTCCGCTGATATGATGTAGTTGTAATGCGGTTGATCCCCGGCAACCAACTCCGTCACAAGGGTGGGGTATGTCTCCTGGATTGTCTCCACGACTCGTTCGGCTTCGGCGCCGTCAGTATCCGCGCCGTAGTATACAGTGACCAGCCCGCATTCCTCGATGTCCATGATGGCCAGCAGGCAGTGGACAACACCCGGCACATCGTCAGCGGCCGCCACAAGCCTGCCGTCGAAGAAGGCGATAGACTGCCCTTCCATGATCTGCAGCCCGTCGACGTCCATGGCCCTCACCGCTCTGGTGACTTGTCCGGTAAGGACTGTGGGCAAGGCCTGGTTCATGGCAGCGACGTTCGTCTCAAAATCAAGCTCGAAGTTGAGGGCGAGGAGGGCCGCTATTCCCTGGGGAATGGTTTCGGACGGGACCACTTCGACCTTCTTCTTGGTCAACTCCCGGACCTGGCGCGCTGAAGGCAGGACATTGGGGTTGTTGGGCAGCAGGATAACCATGTCCGATGGCACTGACTCCACAGCCTGTAGGATCTCCTCCACGCTGGGGTTCATGGTTTGGCCGCCGGGGACTACAATCGTAGCCCCGATGCTGTAGAATGCCTGGGTGATCCCTTTGCCGGCGGCCACGGCTACGGTGGATATGGTGGTCGCAAGGAGCTGCGACTGAGAGGCGATGAAATCCCGGTGCTGCTCCTGCATGTTCTCTATCTTCACCTGGTGGAGGGTTCCCAGAGAGGTCGCGTAACTCAGAGCTGCTCCCGGGTCGGGGGTATGCAGGTGCACTCGTATGGCAGATTCGTCGCCGACTACCAGGACGGATTCACCAAGATTCATCAGCTTCTCTTTGATTTCCTCTAGCGCCCGACTGCAGTTCTCCAGCAGGAATTCGGTGCAGTATCCGTATTCAACGTTCCCCGTCAACTTCTGGGCAGCTTCGGCTGCCGGCACTTCCTCGTGCCCCTCGATCTCCACCGTTTCGCCACGAAGATAGCGGAGGGCGCCCTCCAGAACAACGTAGAGCCCCTGTCCTCCGGCATCTACCACGCCGGCCTGGCGCAGGACCGGCAGCAGGGCCGGGGTCCTTGCTACAGAGGATCGGGCCTCATCAACCGTCGCTTCCATGATGGCCAGGACGTCGTTGCCATTGCGCGCCTTCTCTTGGGCGGCGGCAGCTGCCTCGCGGATCACGGTCAGGATGGTGCCTTCGACGGGTTTGGTCACTCCCTTGTAGGCGAACGCTGATGACTCAACGAGAGCGGCGGCGAGATCCGTTCCGGTAAACCAATCCTTGCCCTCCAGGCCCAGAGCCAGTCCCCGGAAAATCTGGGACAGGATGACACCGCTATTGCCTCGGGCCCCCATGAGGGAACCCTTGGCCATTGCCTGCGCGATGGCAGCGGCACTTCCATCGAGGCAAAGGTCAGCCTCCTGGGAGGCTGCGCGCATCGTGAGGAGCATATTGGTGCCCGTGTCTCCGTCAGGCACCGGGAAAACATTGAGCGAGTTTATCGTTTGTGCGCTACGCTCCAGCCATCGGGTAGCAGCACTGAACATCGCCCTCAGGTCTTGTCCGTTGCCGGCTGCTATCCTGTCCACAATCAACCCCCCCTGCCCGGGAGTGCGCCCCACAACCTCAATCCGCACTGCCAGCCCGGTAGTCGGCAGCTTGCTTGTCAGACAGCCTGGAATATGCTATACTTCGATCGAATTCTACAGGAAAACCACATTCTAGTCAAAGGACAGTACCTTGAAGTGCGAGTTGTGCGGGAAGGGACCACAGTTCGGGAATAACGTATCACACTCCAAGCGCCACACGAAACGGCGCTGGTTGCCCAACGTGCAGGCGGCCAGGATAGTCACGGATGGTAAGAGCAAGCGGGTGACTATCTGCACCAGGTGTCTGCGGACTCAACATAAAGTCGCCAAGTAGGTTCCCTCAGTCAGGCCCCTACAGGACTCCCCTTATTCTGGCAAGCGCCTGAGAGACGCTTTCCTTCTTGTTGAACACCGCCGCGCCTGCCACGAGCACGCGAGCCCCGGCCTGTGCCACACGGGGCGCAATCTCTGCGTTGATCCCGCCGTCTACCTCGAGCTCAGCAGCCAGACCCAGTTCGTCGAGCCGCTGTCTGAGTCGTGTGATCTTCCCAACCGTGCTCTCGATGAACTGTTGCCCTCCGAAGCCGGGGTTGACCGACATCAGCAGCACAAGATCCAAAGCGGGCAGCACTTCGTCCACCGCTGTCAGGCTTGTCGCAGGATTGATCGAGACTCCTGCCTTGACCCCAAGTTCCCTGATGAGTTCCACCACTCTGTGGAGATGCAGGCATGCCTCGGCATGAACGGTGATGATGTTGGCGCCTGCCTCCGCAAACTGGCGGACGTACTTCTCGGGCGATTCGATCATCAGATGCACATCAAGGGGCAGAGACGTGTGAGGACGAATGGCCGCGACGACCGGCGGACCAATACTGATGTTCGGCACGAAATGACCGTCCATGATGTCGACGTGAATGTAGTCGGCCCCCGCCTCGGTCACCTCGGCGACCTGTTGCCCCAGGCGGCCGAAGTCTGAGGACAGTATGGACGGTGCAATCTTGATCTTGCTACTCATTGACCTGCTCTCTCGCCTTTCTCAGCGCCTTCTCAACTTGCTCGGGCGCAGTTCCCCCCGGAGCGCTGCGAGCCGCCAGGGAGGATTCCACCGTTATGGACTTCAC
>JAZFSU010000308.1:0-11834 GCA_036446335.1 Dehalococcoidia bacterium
GTACTCTATCTCGCAGATACCCGGGAAATACCCGATCGAACTCGTGGCAGTTGCTCGGGATATCTCAGAGCAGGTACGGGCTGAAGAAGAGATCCGGAGCCTGAACGAAGACCTCGAGCAGCGAATCATTGAACGCACTACACAACTCCAGGCCGTCAACAATGAACTCGAGGCGTTTGCCTACTCAGTGTCACACGACCTGCGGGCTCCCCTGCGCAGCATAGACGGCTTCAGCCAGGTGCTCCTGGAGGACTACTCGGACAAGCTGGATGAAGAGGGCAAGGGCTACCTCCAGCGTGTTCGCTCAGCGAGCCAGCGCATGGGGGAGCTCATCGACGATATGCTCACTCTATCGCGCCTTACACGCGGAGAAATGAAGCTCGAGACCGTCGATTTGAGCGCGCTGGCCGAGGGGATCGCCGAGGAGCTTCGGCAGGACGGACCCGAACGGCAGGTGGATTTCATCGTCGCCCCCGGCTTGACCGCCACGGGAGACTCCCACCTGATAAGAGTGGCCATGCAGAATCTGCTTGACAATGCGTGGAAGTTCACCGAAAAGCATCCTGAGGCCAGGATAGAATTCGGCTGCACTGAGACTGACGGGCAGCCTGCCTACTTCGTTCGAGACGACGGTGCCGGGTTCGACATGGCTTACGCAGACAAGCTCTTTGGCGCTTTCCAGCGCCTGCACTCACCGAACGAGTTCCAGGGCACGGGGGTAGGCCTGGCCACGGTGCAGCGCATCATACACCGACATGGCGGCGATGTCTGGGCCGAGAGCGCCGTCGAGCAAGGGACTACGTTTTACTTCACACTCTAGACCGGAGAGGAGGACGCAATGAAAGACAAAGTTATTCTTCTGGTGGAGGACAATCCGGATGACGAGGCGCTCACTTTGCGCGCCCTCAAGAAGAGCAATATCCTGAACGATGTCGCTGTGGCACACGATGGCGTGGAGGCGCTGGACTATCTGTTCGGCGAGGGCAGCTACTCAGATCGCGACACGAGCGTCATGCCGCAGGTGGTCCTGTTGGACTTGAAGCTTCCGAAAATCGATGGCCTGGAGGTACTCCGGCGCGTCCGCGCCGACAAGCGCACTAAGCTGCTCCCAGTGGTCATACTCACCTCATCCAAAGAGGAAAGAGACATGATTGAGGGCTACAAGCTCGGCGCCAACAGCTACATTCGAAAACCCGTGGACTTCGTCCAGTTCGGCCAGGCGGTGCAACAGCTCGGGCTGTACTGGCTGGTCCTAAATGAATCCCCGCCGAAGGTAGGTGCGGCCTAGATGAGCACACCACTCCGCGTACTGCTTGTTGAGGACTCGGAAGACGACGCCCTGCTGGTCTTGCGGGAGTTGCGACGCGAAGGGTATGAAACGTGCCATGACCGGGTCGACACTGCTGAGGCCATGAGCGCTGCGCTCGATGACCAGCCGTGGGATATCGTCATCTCCGACTACTCCATGCCGAGCTTCAGCATGCCCGCAGCGCTCGAAATGGTGAAGGGCAAAGGGCTTGACTTGCCTTTCATAATCGTCTCCGGCGCTATCGGCGAAGAGGCGGCCGTGTCGGCCATGCGAGCCGGAGCCCGCGACTACGTGATGAAGGGCAACCTCGCGCGCCTCGGCCCCGCCGTGGAACGAGAGCTCCGCGAAGCGGTGATGCGCCACGAGCACAAACAGATGGAAGAAGACAAGCAAAGGATGGAGCAACAGCTTCAAGTTGCCGGGCGACTGGCGGCAGTCGGGGAACTGGCAGCCGGAGTCGCCCACGAATTGAACAACCCCCTGGCCGCCGTCCAGGGGTTTGCACAGCTACTGGCATCCAGAAGCGACCTGGATGAGGTGATCAGAGAAGACATCGACACCATTTATCGCGAGGCGCAGCGCGCCGCCAAAATCACTCAGAACCTGCTGTCCTTCGCCCGCAGACATAACCCCGAGAAACGCCTCATATCCATGAACGACGCGCTGGCCCAGAGCCTGGACCTGCACACCTACAGCATGAGGGTCAACAACATAGAGGTTGTGATCGAACTGGATTCGGACCTCCCGAAGACCATGGCCGACTTCCACCAAATGCAGCAGGTCTTCGTGAACATCATCACCAATGCCGAGCAAGCCATGACAGAAGCCCATAATCAGGGCAAGCTCTCCGTGAAGACGCAGACGGTAGGTCGGAATATCAGGATATCCTTCACCGACACGGGTCCCGGCATGCCGAAAGAGAACATCGATCGGATATTCGATCCGTTCTTCACAACGAAAGAAGTAGGCAAGGGGACCGGGCTGGGTCTCTCTATCTGCTTCGGGATCGTGCATGAGCATGGCGGCCGCCTCTATGCCAAATGCAAACCGGGCAAAGGCGCGACCTTCATACTCGACCTGCCGATCATCGAGAGCAGCCCTGCTGACGACGACGCGGCCCAAGCTGAGATTGCATAGTCGAAACGATCCGGGTCCGCATCCGGCGGCGTCTCCAGAGGCACTTCTCACCCCCAAACTCGTCCTTCGCCCACCTGCAATGAATCCACTATGCCAACAGCCGTACTATTTTCCTATCTGCAACTACCGGAAATAGCCATTGTACGCCAGATAACAGGTATGCTAATGTTCGATCATAGTTGTGAGAGTACCCACATTTGGGGTACAGCTTCACTGCTTGGAACACGCAACGACCGATGAAGGGAGGCCCGCGCGATAAGGTGAGTGCCCAGATGACAGGCGATCTCCAAATGGGATTCAGGCACATCCGTCGCGCTGGCGCCGACGAGAGACAGGTGTCGGCGGTTGGTCCCAGCATGGACATGATTTCGAGCGCCAACAAGAAAGTGGGCCATGGCGAAGAGAAGCAGCACACCCGGGAATAGGCACAGCTCGGCCCGCAGCAAAATGACCGGGAGCAAGGATATGAAGGCCGAAAATGACATGTTGGTGTCGGTCTACGAGGAGCACAGCCATGTCCTCACTGACCTCTACCTGGATCTTGAAGCAGCGCAGAAGGCGCTATCGAGGCAGGAAGAGTACTTCCGGTCGCTCATAGAGAAATCTCAAGACACGATCGCAGTATTGAACAATGACGGGACCATTCGATACGAAAGCCCATCATACGAGGGCCTTCTGGGGTTCAAACCCGAAGAGCGGATCGGCAACGGCATTCTCGACCGCATTCACCCCGACGACATGTCTACGCTCAGCGAACTCTTCGCTCAATTTCTCCAGGAGCGAGGCGGCACAGTCCAGGCAGAGGTGCGTGCCCAGCACAAGGATAACACTTGGCGCTGGATCGAGGCCATAGGCAGCAATCTTCTCGACGACCCTGCAGTGACGGGCATCGTCGTCAACATGCGTGACATCACCGAGCGCAAGGAGGCGGTCGAAGCGCTGCGTGAAAGCGAAGCACGCTACCGGTTGCTCGCCGAGAATGTGACAGATGTGATAACCAGCACAGACTTGAACATGAAGCCCACGTATATGAGTCCCTCTGTCACCGGGCTGCTGGGCTACACGGTCGAGGAAGCCATGGGCCGTACAATCGAGGAGTCGTTGACGCCAGCCTCTCGTGAGTTGGCCGTGGATGCGCTTGCAGAGCAACTCACGTCAGACGGCGAACGACGAGCTGCTGGCACGGGGCCAGCAGGAGTGGAATTGGAGTTCTATCGCAAGGATGGCTCCACCGTGTGGGTAGAAGCGACAGTGTCCTTCATGCTGAATTCCGATGGCAAGCCTGAGGGGCTGGTATCAGTGCTGCGTGACATCACCGAGCGCAGGCGGGTGGAGAAGGAGAGATGGAACATGGAGCAACAGCTTCGACTCTCCGGGCGATTGGCTGCGGTAGGCGAGCTGGCCTCGGGCGTCGCTCATGAGTTGAACAACCCTCTCACCGCAATCCAAGCGTACTCTCAATACCTTTCGCTGAAGAGGGACCTTGATGAATCCAGCAAGAACGATGTGGAGATCATCTATGCCGAGGCTCAACGTGCCAGCAGCATCACCGCCAACCTTCTTTCGTTTGCCCACAGACAAGAGTCTGCTAAGTGCCCCATATCCCTAAACGAAGTCATCGAGAGAAGCCTGGAGCTGAAGGCCAGTGGCTTGACGGCCAGCAACATAGGAGTGGTGACGGAGTTGGAGCGCGATCTTCCCAAGATCATGGCCGACTTCCAGCAAATGCAGCACGTTTTTGTGAACATCATTACCAATGCCGAACAGGCTATGGCTGCGGCACATGGCCAAGGAACTATATCCGTCAAAACACGAGCGCTGGACGGTAAGGTCCAGGCACTCTTGGCCGACGACGGCCCCGGCATCACTGAAGACGACCTGGGGAGGCTGTTTGACCCGTTCTTCACGACCAGAGATGTTGGAAATGGGACCGGCCTGGGGCTCAGCATCTGCTTCGGCACTGTCCAGGAGCACGGCGGAAGCATATATGCTACAAGCAAGCTCGGCGAAGGGACAACTCTAACAGTTGAGCTGCCAATCGTGCCCGAGGGGCAGCTTCATCGGGAGCGCGCAGAGTCGGCCGAGGCGCAGGGGAAGTGACGTGAACGAACCCAAGGGAACGATACTGGTAGTCGATGACGAGAAGTCGATCAGGAGTATCCTTTCGCGCGAATTGGAGGCGAGAGGGTTCAGCTGCATGACCGCCGCCGGCGGCGAAGAGGCGCTTGAAAAGACATCCGAGCACGGCTTCGACCTCGTCCTCACTGATCTGAGAATGTCGGGCATGTCTGGGATGGATTTGCTCTCCGAGATGATTGCCCATCACCCAGACACCGGAGTGATCATGATAACGGCCGTGTCCGACATGCAGACGGCCGTCGAAGCCATGAAGTTGGGCGCCTGCGACTATGTCACCAAACCATTCAAGTTGGATGATGTCGTCATAAAAGTGGAAAGAGCACTCGAAAGAACAAGACTGATTCGAGAGAACAAGGACCACAAGCTCCATCTGGCGGAGCAGTCCTTGCGGGAATCCGAGGCGGAGTACTCAGCACTGCTGAACACCATAGCGGACGCGGTTGTCAAGACAACCAGTGGGAAGATCACATGGTGCAATGATCAGGTCTCCGACGTTCTCGGTTTCGCCAAGGACGAACTCATCGGCAGGGACTGGAGCTCTCTGCTCGCTGACGGAATAGACCCTTCGGAATTCAATGAGACCGTTCTCGCGGCAACAAAGGAGCATAAACACTTCCGAGGCACGACCAAGGCAAAGACTGGGAGTGGAAGTACAACAGATGTTGAGTTCGCCGTCTCACGAATGCCAGGAAGAAGGCCAGCCGAATTCGTTGTGGTCGCCCGCGATATCACAGAGCACAAGACACTGGAGGAGGAACAGCACAGGCTCGAGTCGATCTACGACGAGCACAGTCACATACTCAGTGACTTCTACATCGATCTCGAAGCCACGAAGGAGGCGCTACGCGAGAGTGAAGAGCGTTTTCGCTCGGTAGCAGAGACTGCGGGCGAGGCCATAATCTCAATCGACAATGCGGGCAACATCGTGTTCTGGAACCGGGCTGCGAAAGCCACGTTCGGCTACTGCGCCGATGAAGCACTTGGCAGGCCTCTCACCCTGATGAGTCCAAAGAGGCATCGGCAGGCATACCAGGAGGAAATCGACAATGTGCTGTCGGAGACCCAGTCTGAGCCGACCCGAAGGGCTGCTGAGCTGTTCGGGCTCAGAAAGGATGGCAGCGAATTCCCCATCGAGTTCTCCATTGCAACGTGGAGAATGAAGGGGGAAGCCTTCGCCACTGCAATAATACGAGACATCACGGAGCGAAAACGGGCGGAAGAAGCTTTGCAGAGGGCTCATGACGAGCTGGAAATACGCGTCAAGGAACGAACCGCAGACTTGGCGCGAGCCAACAGCGAACTTGAGACCGAGATAGGCGAGCGCAAGTTGGCCGAGCAAGCGCTGAGGGAGAGCGAGGAGAGATACCGGACGATCTTCGAGAACTCAGCAGTCGCTATCACCGCGACCGACGAGAACGAAAACATAATATCCTGGAACAACCTGGCCGAGGTTCTTCTCGGGATGGGCGAGAATGATCTACACATGAAGCCGGTCAAGTCCCTGTACCCCAAAGAGGAATGGAGAAGACTGAGGGCCGAGAACGTGAGACAGAAAGGCATGCGACATCATCTCGAGACCAAGGTCGTCAGAAAGAACGGGGATATCATTGACGTCGACCTCTCTTTGAGTGTGCTCAAAGACACTGACGGCAAGGTGACGGGATCAATTGGAATAATGGTGGACGTCACAGAACGCAAGAGGGCGGAGGCGGAGAAACGGAGGATGGAGCAGCAGCTTCAACTCGCAGGCCGGCTGGCAGCTGTGGGCGAACTGGCTGCGGGCGTCGCCCACGAATTGAACAACCCTCTGGCAGCCATCCAGGGGTTTGCCCAGCTAGTCGTAACGAGGGATGATCTCGACGGGACTCTGAGGGAGGACGTAGAAACCATCTACGAACAGGCGCAGCGCGCCTCCAAGATCACGGACAACCTTCTTTCATTCGCGCGCCGGCGCAAGCCCTCGAAGAGTCTCATCTCGATCAACGACGTCGTCAAGGAAAGCCTGGAGCTTCAGGCCTACATTCTGAGGGTCAACAACATAGAGATCCTGACAGAGTTGGAGCCCGAGCTTCCAAAGACCATGGCCGACTTCCAACAGATGCAACAGGTCTTTGTCAATATCATCACGAATGCGGAGCAGGCCATGGTTGAGGCGCAGGACCCAGGGAAGCTCCATGTCAGAACACAGGTGTCCGGCCAAATGATTCGGATAGAGTTCGGTGACAACGGCCCCGGCATTTCAGATGAAAACCTGAAGAGGGTATTTGATCCCTTCTACACTAGCAAGGCAGTGGGGCAAGGTACAGGACTGGGGCTAAGCATCTGTTTCGGGATCGTCGAAGAACATGGCGGCCATATGCAAGCCAAGAGTAAGCCCTGCGAGGGAACGGTCTTCACCGTTGAGATACCGATAGCGACCGAAGGCGCGGCCGATACAGACGGCTCAGATCTCACTCAGGCTCGAGAGGTGGGAGATGGACGAAGCTAGAAAAAGAGTTTTGATAGTCGATGATGAGGAGTCAATTAGGAACATCCTCGGCCGCAAGCTGGAGACGGAAGGCTATGAGTGCGTCGTGAAATCAGACGGCAAGGAGGCCCTGGATACGGCGTCTACACAGCACTTCGACCTGGTCCTCACGGACGTTAAGATGCCAGGGCTGTCAGGAATTGACGTGCTCACCCAGATCATGGCTGATCACCCCGATACCGCGGTGATCCTGATCACTGCAGTGGCAAACACTCAGACGGCCGTCGAAGCCATGAAGTTAGGCGCCCATGACTACGTGATCAAGCCATTCGATCTTGACGACCTCAGCATGAGAATCACAAGGGCTCTAGAGGGCAAGAGACTGGCAATCGAGAACAGGGAATACCAGGCCGACCTTGAACAGAAGGTGACGCAACAGGTGGACCAAGTACGTCAGTACTATCGCGAGGCTATCCACGCGCTCGCCGACGGTGAGGCTGTCATCGAGAGCCTGGATTCGGAACAGCCGAAAGGGCGAGCGGATAAGATAGCTGGCAGAAATGTCATGGAAGCTTCCCGCGAGTCGCCGCGACCTGCAAGAGACCTTGTCGAACAACTTGCCCAACTGCCGGACAATGAAGCGGGGGCAGACTTCGGGACAGCCATGGAATTGGCCAAGGTCCTCGCACTCATGGCCGAAACGCGTGAGCCCTATGCCCGCGGGCATTCGGAGCGGGTGAGTATGCTGGCCAACGAGATAGCTTCCCAAATTGGCTGCCCTGATGACATGGTGCAGGACCTGCAGCTTGCGGCTGTAGTCCACGATGTTGGCAAGATCGTGGTCCCTGACAACATTCTCTTCAAGCCCGGCGCCCTGACTCCTGCAGAGCACAATGAAGTGAAAAGGCATCCGGTGGCCAGCGCGGGAATAATTCGGCACATAAACTCCTTCACCGGCATCGTGCCGATGGTCGAGAGTCACCACGAGTGGTTCAACGGCAAAGGCTACCCCAACAAGCTGAGAGGAGAGAGCATCCCTCTGGGAGCGCGCATCCTGGCGGTGGCCGATGCCTACGATGCCATCACCTGCTCCCGACCCCATCGCGCTCGCTTGGACGACGAAGAGGCGGTTCAGTTGCTCAAGAAGGGCGCCGGAAAACAGTGGGACCCCGCAATCGTTGACGCCCTCCTCCAGGTCCTGGAACGAGAATCCCAACTCCTGCAAGGCGCCTCGCCCTAGGGCGAGCCCACGGTCAGTCCCAGTAATATCTCCCAAACGCGTTCTCGGCCCAGACCGTCCACAGCGCACGATAGGCTCGCACCAACAATGATCTCACTTTGCGCCACTAGGGTCGCGTCACCTCCGGCCTTCGCACAAGTGCAGTACGATCTTACCGCCAATTACTGCACGAATGGGCCATTGTATGCAGAATGGACTGATGGTAACGTTAGATTATGGGGCTCGAACACGATCATGCCCTTTCGATGCCTGAAGCTCATCAGCGTATGAAACCGTAAGCAGAGTCCGGATCGAAACCGCGTCGACCATCGCCCCCACTCAGGGGCAAGGCGACCAATCGATCCCTGAATACGCAGGGAGGCAAGACATGGGAGGAAGCAGCAGGCCGACTGGAGACAGCTCACACCCAACGACGAGCGCGGTTCCTCAACGCGAACGCGAGGATTCTTCGTCACGCGATGAGGGACGCTTCCCTTCGCTTGTCGAGAACGTTCTGGACGTCATCATGATCCTCAATAGCGATGGAACCATGCGGTGTCAAAGCCCCTCGATCCGGAATGTAACCGGATATGAGCCGGCAGAGCAGCAAGGCAAGAGCATCTTTGACCTGATTCACCCGGAAGACAAGCCCAGCGTCACCAGCGCGTTCGGCCAGCTTCTCGACAAGCAGATTGCCACGCTGGATATGAAGCTGCGAATCCGGCACAAGGACGGGTCGTGGCGCCTCGTTGAGGCAAAAGGCAAGAACCTTCTGGATGACCCTACAGTGGCAGGGATTGTCGCCAATTTCCACGATATCACGGAGCGCGGCCAAGAAGACGAGTCGTTCCCGCTCAGCGACGAGTACATCCGGCCATTCATTCAGACTTTCTCCTGGATGTAGGCCCGCTCGCTCGAAACAGTTGCAGGCAGGAGAGCGCACTTACCACTGGCTCGCATTGCTGCCGATGGCTCAATCACCTGAAGCCCTCTGAGATCACCACGCCAACCGATGATGGGTAGCTGTGCGCCCCTGTCTGCCGATGGCCAGGCCCCGGCCGGAGGGCTTTCCCGAGCGGTCCGGCTGGCGACCGCGGACAGCGTCGGCGCTGGGCTCGATTGCACTCTCGCTCCCCATCCGTCCGATTGAGTCGGACGCAAGAAACTGTTAGGATGTCACCCACGGCGGGACTTCGACAGGCGCTGCAACCCCTCGTGGAGGCATGACTATGGCTGGCACAGAAAAGGCATACCATGTCGGCACGGACATGAACTGCGGTGGCGCCTGTCTCCTCAAAGCTTATGTCAAGGACGGCATCGTGGTCCGCATGGAGACCGACGACGGAGACGAGCCGCAACTGAGGAACTGCCTTAGATGCCGTGCCTATCGTCAGAGAATCTACGCCCCGGACCGTGTGCTCCACCCTCTGAAGAGAGTCGGAGAACGCGGACAAGGCAAGTTCGAACGTATATCATGGGACGAGGCCCTGGAGACGGTGGCTGCGGAGTACAAGCGAGTCAAGGACGCATACGGGCCGGCGGCCGTCATATACGTGGCCACCGGAGCCGACATGGGCCAGATCCACAACATGAAGACCGCGCTCCGTGTCTTCTGCATGGCCGGGGGCTGCTCCACAATCTGGGGCATCGCGTCCAACGAGGGGTGGATGTTCGCCTCGCAGGCTACCTACGGCGTCCCGTCCGCCAATGACCACCGCGATCTCGTAAACTCAAGGCTGGTGATCCTCTGGGGACTGAACCCCGCCACCGTGATAGACGGTTGCGGTACCGCCTATTCTCTGGCCAAGGCCAGGGAGGCAGGAACCAAGTTCATCGTGGTTGACCCCAAGTTCACCGACACCGCCGCCCTGGTAGCCGACCGCTGGATCCCCATCAGGCCGGGAACCGATGCAGCGGTCATGATCGCCATGGCCCACGTCATGATCAGTGAGAACCTTCACGACCGCAGATTCCTCGACACGTACACGGTTGGGTTCGAGCGTTTCCAGCATTACGTCCTGGGCGACGAGGATGGTGTGCCCAAGACGCCGGCATGGGCCGAGAGTATCAGCGGCGTTCCCGCCCACACCATCATTGAGCTTTCCAGAGAGTACGCCATCACCAAGCCAGCGGCTCTGCTTCCCAGCAAGGCTCCAGGGCGCACCGCCTATGGAGAGCAGTATCATCGGGCGGCTTTCACCCTCGCGGCAATGACAGGCAACATCGGTATCCACGGCGGCAGTGCCGGATCGGAGATCACACAACGCGGTGAGAGGCCGCCAATGGGACCGCCCATGAAAACCGGAGGTAATCCGGTGGACGCGGGCTCTCCAAGGCGCATGGACGCCCTCCCAAGCGTAATCTCAAAGGGGCCCGGGCTCATGGCCCGGCTGCACAACAATGAGCTGATGGATGCCATTCTGCGAGGAAAGGCCGGCGGCTACTACAGCGACTACAAGATGCTGTACATGGCCAACACCAACTATCTCAATCAATACCCCAACGTGAACAAGGGAGTCGAGGCCCTGAAATCGCTGGAGTTCATCGCCATCCAGGAGCAGTTCTTGACCGCCACGGCAAAGTTTGCTGACATTGTGTTGCCAACGTGCACCTTCTTCGAGCGCACTGACGCGGTCGAGGGCGCAGGGCCTCACATAGCGTACCAGCCCAAGGTGATCGACCCGCTGGGCGAATCCCGCTCACACTTGGATATTTGCGAAGGCCTCGCCCAGAAGCTGGAGGTCACGGGCTTCAACGACAAGACGGAAGACGAGTGGCTCCAATTGATCGTCGGACCTGCCGTCAGCGACTATGATCGATTCAAGGACAAGGGCGTCGAGAAGTACTATCCCGAACCGAGCGTTCCCTTCAAGCAACAGATCGAAGATCCGGCGAACAACCCTTTCCCCACGCCATCCGGGAAGATCGAGATCTACAGCCAACTTCTCGCCGATATGAACAACCCGTTGCTGCCTCCGATTCCCAAATACGTCGAGACGTGGGAGGGCTTGAACGATCCCCTCGTTGGAAAGTATCCGCTTCAGTTGATCACCACACACTTCAGGCGGAGAGTCCACAGCCAGTTCGACAACATACCCTGGCTCAAGGAGTTGGAACCGCAGGCAGTAACAATCAGCGGCCTAGATGCCCATGCCCGTGGCATAAAGGATGGGGACCTTGTAAGAGTGTTCAACGACAGGGGACAAATGATCATCCCTGCCAAGGTCACGCAGAGAATCATGCCCGGCGTGGTGGACGTACCTGAAGGCGCCTGGTACCACCCGGACGAGCACGGAATCGACCGCGGCGGTTGCGCAAACGTCCTCACCAGAGACAAGCGTTCGCCAGGGGGCGCGTTTCCCACCAATACCAGCCTCGTACAGATTGAAAAGGCATAGAAGAGAAGGCGCTGCTAATGGAATCGCCATGACCGAGCGATATGGATACGCCGGGGACATCCTCAGAGTGGACCTGTCCTCCCACACTTCGGCCCGTACTCCGACTTCAGAGTACGCAGACAGGTTCCTCGGGGGAACGGGCATAGCAGCCAAGATTTACTGGGA
>JAZFSU010000309.1:0-2248 GCA_036446335.1 Dehalococcoidia bacterium
CGAAGAGAATCATCTGCTCCTGCGGAGCCTTGCCCGTGCGGGGACGCCCGGCTCGTTGCTCTGACTGTGCCCCCGTGTGGTTCTCGAGCTCAGCCAGAACCTCATCGGCGCGGTGTACCACGGCTCGTGGCAACCCGGCCAGCTGCGCCACGTGGATTCCATAGCTCTTGTCCGCGCCCCCCGGGACTATCCTGCGCAGGAAGACCACCTTGCCGTCTTCCTCAGATGCAGCGACGTTGAAGTTCTTCACCCGCGGCAGGAAGTCCGCCAACGCCACCAGCTCGTGGTAGTGAGTGGCGAACAGTGTCTTGGCGCCGAGACGGGGATGGTTGTGAATATACTCCGCAACGGCCTGGGCGATGGAAAGCCCATCGTAAGTAGATGTACCACGCCCGATCTCGTCCAGAATGATCAACGATTTCGAAGTGGCGTTGTTTAGTATGTTCGCCGTCTCCAGCATCTCGATCATGAAGGTCGACTGGCCGGTGATGAGGTCATCCTGAAGGCCTACCCTGGTGAATATCCGGTCCACGATCCCCACGGTCGCCGAGTCGGCAGGAACAAAGCTGCCTATTTGCGCAAGAAGTACGATAACGGCCACCTGCCGCAGGTACGTCGACTTCCCTGCCATGTTTGGGCCGGTGAGGATGATCAGTTGAGCATCTGTGTTGGACAGGTGCAGGTCGTTGGGAACGAACTGCTCGTCTGTCAGGGCCTGCTCTACCACAGGGTGGCGCCCTCCGACTATCGCTATCGCATCGTCGGCCGTCAGCTTGGGACGGACGTAGCCATACTTGGCGGCCGCCTCCGCGAAGGCGGAGAGAACGTCGACCTTGGCCAGAGCGGCAGCCACACCCAGGATGCGGTCTCCCCAGTCTCCCACCTGCCGGCAGACCTGCCGAAAGATCGTGCTCTCCAGTTCGGCAATCTTGGACCCGGCAGTGAGGATAAGCGATTCGTATTCTTTGAGCTGCGGTGTGAAGTACCGCTCTGCTCCTGTCAGGGTCTGCTTGCGGATGTAGTCCTCGGGGACACGATCGATGTGGGCTGAGGTCACCTCTATGTAGTATCCAAACACCCTGTTGTAGCCCACTTTGAGCGACTTGACCCCGGTCCTTTCCCGTTCCGTCTTCTCCAGATCGGCCAAATATCGTTTGGCGTTCGACGATCCGGACAGGAGGTCATCCAGCTCGCTTGAAAATCCAGTCCTGATCGCCTCACCGTCTCCCAACGTTGCCGGCGGCTCGTCAACGACGGCCTGCGAGATCAACCCGACTGCCTCATCACACGGCTTCAGCTCCGAGTAGAGCCACTCCAACTCCGTCGCATCCTCCAGCATGGCCCGCAACTGAGGCACCTGCTCCAGACTGCGCCGCAGCGTGACCAGCTCTCTCGGGGTGGCAACACCCGTTCTCACGCGGTTGATGAGCCGCTCGACGTCGCCGAGCTTGCCGAGCACCCCCGTCACCTCCATCCGCCGCGCCGTTTCAAGGCAGGCCACAGCTTCCTGCCTTTGCTCCAGTTGCTGCACATCGAGCAGTGGCTGCCCCAGCCACCTTTTCAGCAGCCTGCTCCCCATGGGCGTCCTGGTGAGATCGATAACCGACAGCAGCGAGCCACTGGTCAATCCCAGACGGCTGCTCTGAAACATCTCCAGGTTTCGGCGCGTCTGAGCGTCCAGGATCATGTAGGACTCTGTAGAGTACGTCGCCAGGCCATTGATTTGCCTCAGTGCGCCCTTATGCGTCTGCTCGAGATAGTGAAGTATGGAGCCGGCCGCCATCGTCGCCAGCGGGAGATGGGCGCAGCCATACCCTTCCAGCGAGGATGCCCCGAAGGTATCCAGGAAGGTCTGTCGCGCTTCGTCCAGATCGAACCAGCGATCATCGAGCACCGTCGGCGTCACCCCAAGCCACGACAGATCAGCCTCGGAGCTGCGAGCGACGAGCACCTCCGAAGGCCCGAGCCGCTCCAGTTCAAGAGCAGCACCTTCGACGGGAATCTGCGTCGTGGCGAACTCGCTCGTTGTTATGTCAACGAAAGCTATCCCTGCCTCTTCCCCCTGTAGGACGACGGACGCCAGATAATTGTTCGTCCTGGTCTCGAGCATGTTCGGCTCGACCACTGTCCCCGGCGTCACCACCCGCACTACCTCCCGCTCCACGAGGCCTTTCCCGGCCTTGGGCTCGCCTGTCTGCTCACAGACCGCCACCTTATAGCCCCTGCCGATGAGCTTCGCCAGGTAGCC
>JAZFSU010000310.1:0-2563 GCA_036446335.1 Dehalococcoidia bacterium
CCCGACAAACGTTGAGCGGTTCGTAGTTCTGGTTGAGTACCAGCACCGGAGAATTGACCATGGCGAGACTCCATGTATCGGGCATTCTAGCAGGAAACCGTGAGCCATGCAATCGTGCGGCTTAGAATTCGCCTGCTGCGAGGATCATCGGTCAGCCCTCCGAGGTCGAGTCCGCCGGGCGGGACCACATCGCGGACACCGCAAGCCAGCCGCGCGCCTTGACCGTTCTCGCTGACTGGGGTATATTTACACCAGCATTCTTAGGAGGAGTCCCGTGAGTTTGCGTATCCCAGGTCCCACACCGTGCCCCGAAGATGTGCTTCAGTCGATGACGAAACAGATGGTCAACCATCGGGGCAAAGAATTCGGGGAATTGCTGAGCCGGGTCACTGTGCGGCTGAAGGAGTCGTTTCAGACAAAGAGTGATGTCTTTGTCTTGACGTGTTCCGGGACAGGTGGTTTGGAGGCCGCCGTTGTCAATGCGATGTCTCCAGGAGACAAGGTGCTGTCGCTGTCGACCGGCGTGTTTGGAGACAGGTTTGCGACGATTGCCGAAGGTTTCGGTGCGGACGTCACCCGTCTGAAGTTCGAATGGGGGACGGCGGTGGATATCGATGCCGCCAAGAAGGCACTTGACTCCGATCCGAAGATCAAGGTGGTCCTGTCGACCCACAATGAGACCTCAACCGGACTGACGAATGACCTGGAGGCCATCAGCAATCTTGTCAGACAATACGACAAGCTGCATCTGGTGGACGCCATCAGCAGTCTGGGCTGCATCGATCTGCCGGTGGACAAGTGGGGATGCGATATCGTGGTCACTGGCTCGCAGAAGGGGTGGATGGTACCCCCTGGCCTGGCAATGGTCAGCGTCAGCGAGCGCGCCTGGAAGGCCAACTCTGAGGCCAAGATGCCGCGTTTCTACTGGGATTTCGGGAAAGCCAGGGACTTCCTGAAGAAGGACCAGACGCCCTGGACCCCTGCGGTCTCCACCTTCTATGCTCTCGGAACTGGATTGGATCTGCTGGCGGACGAAGGGCTACCCAACATCTTCGCGAGACATGCGCGGCTGGGGCAGAAGACCCGAGATGGGATCAAGGCGCTGGGACTTACTCTGTTTGCTGACGAGAAGTATGCATCCAACACCGTCACGGCGGTCAAGTCTCCCGACGGCGTCGACAGCAAGGACTTTGTCGGGGTTATGAGAGAAGACCACGGTGTGATCCTGTCCGGCGGACAGCAGACTCTGGCGGGGAAGATATTCCGTATTGGCCACCTCGGATACGTGAACGATGCTGACATAGACGATGTGCTGGAGAAGCTGCCGAAGGCGCTTTCCAAATTAGGATATAAGGTGCCGGCTGCATAGTCGGCTGGCTTTTGCGCTATGAGTTGGAAGATAATTGTTGCTGACCCCATTGCTGACGAGGGCATAGAAGCTCTCAGAGCCGAAGCTACGGTGGACGTCAGGCTGAAGCTGAAGCCTGAGGAGTTGATCGACGCTATCGGCGACTACGACGCCTTGGTCGTTCGCAGCGAAACCAAGGCCACTGCTGATGTCATTGATGCGGGGACCAAGCTTCAGGTCATAGGGCGCGCCGGGATCGGCGTGGACAACATAGACCTCGAAGCGGCAACCCGCAAGGGGATCGTGGTGGTCAACGCTCCCGAGGGCAACTTCGTCTCCACGGCTGAACACACCCTGGCCCTGTTGCTCGGGCTGGCCCGGCACATTCCGCAGGCCTGCGCCAAACTCAGGGCAGGGGAGTGGGATCGAAAAGCCTTCATGGGCACTGAGCTTCGCGACAAGACGCTGGGGATCATAGGATTGGGGCGCGTTGGGTCCGAGGTGGCTAGGCTCACCAAGGGGCTGGGGATGAAGCTGCTGGCTCATGATCCGTATGTCTCCACGGGAAAGGCTGAGCAACTGGGCGTGGAGCTGGTGTCTCTGGAAGATCTGCTGAAACGGTCTGACTTCGTCACGATTCACATGCCCAAGGTCTCGGGCGGGAAGCCTTTCATCGGGAGCGATGAGCTGGCGATGGTCAAACCTACCGTGAGATTCGTAAATGCCGCGCGAGGTGGGATAATCGACGAACAGGCGCTTCTCGAAGCTGTGGAGGAGGGCAAGGTTGCCGGGGCAGCCATCGACGTCTTCACCAAGGAGCCGGCTACGGACAACGTTCTGCTGAAGAGCGACAAGATTATCGTGACCCCTCACCTCGGAGCGTCGCCCTCTGAGGCGCAGACCAATGTGGCTCTGGGCGTTGCCAAGCAGGTGCTCACGGTTCTCAGGGGACAATCGCCATTTCACGCTGTCAATGTGCCGCTAATGGCTCCTGAGGTTGCGTCCGTTTTGACTCCGTTCCTGCCTGTGGCGACCGATATTGGGAGATTGTGTACGCAGCTTGCCGATGGGCATCCGAGCACCATAGTGATCAGGTGCGAAGGCGAGATCGCCAACTATGATATGACGGCTCTCAAGGCGGCGACACTGGGCGGGTTCATGGAGTCGTTCACCGAGGAGCGCGTCAATCTCGTGAACGCCACCATGATTGCGGAC
>JAZFSU010000311.1:0-3097 GCA_036446335.1 Dehalococcoidia bacterium
TCGTGATCTAGGTCAGCTCGGCCTCTGTGCTCGTTCAAGATACGAACATACATATTGGAGCTGGACTCTCCCTCACTGGGAGTGAAGCCGAACTTGGTCACAAAGTCCTGTCGGTTCTCCTGACCCTCAATGATCCGAGACCACTCTGCTTCGGCTGCGTCCTGCTGAGCACGATCAATGGATTCAAAATAAGCAGCGTCTTCCAACCAAGTTGCAATCCCATCGTAAACCCCATCGCCAAAAGCACGCAGCTCTGTGGGTGACTGGTTCAGCCAGAACTCCATCGGAATCTCTCCACGAAACTGGTGATAGGCATCCTCGATAGCGGCCACAAACTCGCCCTTCTTAGATCGGGCTTGCTGGAAGTACTTGATGTCCGCGGGGTCCTCGGCCTCAGTGGCGGGACGCAGGGCACGAATCTTGGGGTCACTAGTAACAGGAGTGGCCTGCGGATCGTTGTCATAGAAGCCGATGAGGCTCTTGGGGTCCTTGGCAGTAGCCAGGTAAGACTCAGAGATGATGGCCTTTTGCCACGCCTTCTGATCTCTGGCTGCGTCCTTTGCTCCGAGAAACTCGTCGGCCCATTCCTGGGCTGATGTGTGCTCGGGCACTAGATACCTTCCTTCGTCATCCTTCGTAGCTCGCTGCGGGCAGCGGCACGAAGCATGGGTGACGAAGCCTCCTGTGCGATGGCGCGCAGGCTCTCAGCACGGCTACCCATCATGTGAGTAGCCTCCTGAGCCGGACCTCCGCCTGGTCCCACGGAGAGGCCCTCAGTAGAGGGAAACTCGTCGCCGGACACTTCTCCACTCAGCAAAGCCCCAAGTGGGTCTTCGGGAGTGGCTACTCCAGGAGAGGCACCAGGAGCGGGTGCTTGCTGCTGGGCCTCTTGGCCGGATAGAACCTGTGAAAGCCCGGACTCCAGAGTGGCGCGGTCGCCGGACTCGGTGCTTCCGGGTTCGATTGCTCGTTGGGAATCTCGTACGGTCATTATGAAATCTGCCTACTGTCTTGTCCTAGGATACCAGCGAGAGGGGGCAGACCCAAACCGGGGGGAGCCTGATCTGCGTTGCCTGGAATGCCGCCCCTTGCGAGGGACTCCGCGCCTTGGACTGCCGCCTCTCCTGGGTTCTGTCCTCCGGCCCCTGGTTCTGGCGGAGCTAGAAGAGCGGCCACAAGTTCTTGCAGCACGTCTCCGATGTCCTTGCCGTCGTCGTCAGCCAGCAATTCTAGGCCCTTGGCTGCGAAGGAGGGGTCGCCTCCCTGTGCCATAGCCATGATGCCAGCGATCACGCCCTGCTGCATCATCTCGCGCAGGATCATGACGGCCTCTGAGTCGGGGTCCTCTAGGAAAGGAAGCTGGCGCCGCGCAGTCTCCTGCGAAATCAACCCGTTAGCCAGGTTCATATTGAGTCTGACCTCGATATTTGCGGGATCGCTCCCGGCGCCAATACCGTACGTACAGTTGACGGTCCATGAACCGTCCACGTCTTCTACGGGGTTGTAAGTTTCGGCGTTGCCCTGATCGCGAACGTCGCCCACGATGGTCTTATCACCGGGGCAATACATCTCGTCCATAGCCAGGAGGTAGCCGGACACCTTACTGAAAAGCTGCTCAAACTGCTTGTGGGCCAGTGCCAGACGTGCGTCCAGCGCCCCCATCGATGCTTTGATGCCTCGACTAGAGACAATGGAAGCACCAGGCTCACCAGTCAACTGCTGGGGGAATACAGACTGTTTAGCAGCCTCGTCACCTAGTCGGGTAACAAGGTCCTTGACATCGAAGTGGGACGCGGGTCCCAACCTATCGATGCGGCCTTCTGCGGAGCGGAGCTGAATGGTCGCTCCGGGTCCGAAGTCTTCGGGGTTGATAGCGTCGAAGGTAGCAATCGCCGGGAAGGCGTGCTCTTCGGTGCTCATAATGGTCATCAGCATGAGGCGGTGCATGGTGCGGAGGATGTGAACCGACTGATCAAACACCCCACGACGCTCGCCGTCGAAGGTAGGGCGAGTGGCTTCCCATGCGGGCACAAAGCCCAGGTCCCACTTCTCGTCCACAATCATGACCTGACGGTTCTTGGTGCCGCCGTCCTTACTCATGTCGACAATGGCGTACTGGACGCGCTCCTGAGTGTACCAGAACCACTCTTCCACGTCCTCGTCGTTCGACTTGCCGAACCTGTCTGCCCACTGAGGATACATAGCCCCCAGCTCAGTCTTGGAAATCTTGCGGGCCACCAGCATTTCGGTGATGTTCCCCAGGTTGTCCTTGATGACATACGTGTGGCGAGGGTCCCACCGCACAATATAGGGGTTACGCTGGGCGGGGTCCGGCTCCTGGAAGTTTACCCACACTCCGGCGACGGCGCTCCCAGCGCCCGCGTAGTCACCCCACAGGAGGGCGGCGATCTCGGAAACGTTGCTGTTCTCCCACAGCTCTCGGACTCGCCGCTCGCGCTTGCGGGCATTGCCCTTCTCGCTGCGACGGTCCTTGGTCTTGTTGATGGGCACACGAACGCTCGGGAGGATGGAGCCACCAATGGCAGACCAGTGGTTGATGCCCATCTCAATCTGGTTGGCAACGGTGGGGGCCTCGGGAGTACGGGAGAGGTCCGGCCACTCAACGTACCAGTCTCCGGTGGCGACGTTGGTAACGACCTTCACGCGGTCTTTGTGGGATTGGTGTTTCTGGACGAGCCAATCACGCCGGTCGCGCAACTGCCCAAAGTGGTGTGTGATTACAGGAGCGGAATCGACGCTATCGGGTCCTACGGTATGGTCTGTCATTTGACAACTAGACTAGCGTCTTCCACGTCTTGTTACAACTAATGGCACGCCACGCTTTTGCTTGATTAGTTCCTGGCTTGGTAGTGACCTGTGTGATTCGTTCGCCTGCGAGTTGGCAAGCCAGAGAGCGATGGCCCCGTCCTGAACCTGAGACCACGGAAAGATGAGCAAATCCTCGATGAGCGGCTGCAACCTGGTGAGGTCAGCCGGCCCCGCGTTGGCAAAGGCCATTAGTCCAGACGAGAACAGCATCTCCATCGCAGCGATGCCATACTCTTCATCCCATTTGCCTTGCCTACCCTTGCCGGAC
>JAZFSU010000312.1:0-8565 GCA_036446335.1 Dehalococcoidia bacterium
AGGCCGCCGCTTGCGCGTTGGCTGACTACCGGAGGTGAGTGGCCGAACGCTCTCGCTTTGTTGCCTTGCTTCGAGTGCTGTGCTATAATTCGGCCTGTGCCTGGTGGCATGCGCCCATTTTAGACCTATCGAGGAGAGAACGCGTGCCAAGCGATATCATCAAGAAAGCCCTCAAAGCCAAGAGGACTGCCCTCACCGAGGTCGAGTCGAAGCAGTTGGTGTCTGAGGCCGGTTTTCCGGTGGTCGAGACGAGGCTCGCCAAGACGAAGGCCCAGGCCATCGCGACGAGCAAGGAGATGGGTTTCCCGGTCGCTCTGAAGATTGTCTCGCCGGACATCATTCACAAGAGCGACTCCGGTGGCGTGAAGCTGGGCCTCGCGAATGCGGCCCAGGTGGGCAGGGCCTACGCCGAGATCGTGGCAGCGGCCAGGCGGCAGGGGCCGAAAGTCGCCATCCATGGCGTCTCCGTGCAGAAGATGGCCAAGCCCGGCGTCGAGGTGATCATGGGCATGTCAAAGGACGCTCAGTTCGGGCCCGTCCTGATGTTCGGCCTTGGGGGCGTGTTCGTCGAAGTGCTTAAGGATGTTGCCTTTCGAATCGTTCCCCTGGTTCGGAGGGACGCGAGCCAGATGATTAGAGAGATCAAAGGATACCCCTTGCTCGAGGGCTACCGGGGGCAGGAGCCAGCCAATATCACGGTGCTTGAAGATCTCCTGCTGAAGCTCTCGGATTTCGTGGACAAGACGCCCGAGATCAAGGAGCTGGACCTCAACCCGATCATGGCCTACAGCGATGGTGCGGTGGCCGTGGACGCAAGGGTGATACTCGAAGCTCAGTAATGAGTGAGGCGGTAGGGGGTACTTCGAGGAACCTGGACAGAGCGTTCAACCCCGGTTCGGTGGCTGTCGTGGGTGACAAGCGGGCGCTGGGCTATATGTGGCTCAGGAGCCTGAGCCACTTTCAGGGGAAAGTCTATTCGGTGCAGATTGACCCGAATGAACTCCCAGGGATAGCAGAGCTCGGGGTTGAGAACTACGCGAGCCTGCTTGACATACCCGAGCCAGTGGATTACGTTATCGTTGCTGTCCCCCGGGCGGTGGCTCCCAGGATTGTCGAGGACTGCATCAAGAAGGGGGTCGGTGGGGTAGGCTTTTTCACGTCGGGCTTCGCCGAGACCAACACCGAGGAGGGCGTAAGGCTACAGAGGGTGATGACGGATATGGCCCGCGAGTCGGGCCTGAATCTCATCGGCCCGAACTGCGTCGGCCTGTCCAATCCCAGGATAGGGTTGTGCCACACGGAGTCGCAAGACTGTGGCGAGGCGGGCTCGGTGGGCTTTGTGGCCCAGAGTGGCACGCATGCCACGCTCTTCGGCATTGTGGGAGGGCAGAACGGGATCAAGATCAGCAAGTCCGTGAGCTATGGTAACGCGGTGGTGCTGGACAGCACGGACTTTCTCGAATACCTGGGGGATGACCAGGAGACAGAGATAATCGGTCTGTACGTTGAGGGCGTCAAGGATGGCAGGAGGTTCTTCGACTGCCTGCGGGATGTAGCCAGGAGGAAGCCGATCGTCGTCTGGAAGGGGGGCGACACGGAGGCGGGGGCCAGAGCTGCCGCTTCCCACACAGGTGTGCTGGCCGAATCAAGCGCAGTGTGGCAAGCGGCCGTCCGGCAATGTGGCGCGGTAAAGGTAGACAGCTTCGACGAGATGATAGATTCGGTCAAGGCGCTGCTTTATGTCAAGCCAATGACAGGAACCAGGGTGGGACTTATAGCGATGAGCGGTGGGCAGTCAGTGGCGATAACCGATACCTTTGCGAGGGCAGGGCTTGACGTGCCTCTTCTCACTGAGGATTCCTACGAGAGGCTGGCAGGCTTCTTCGATATTATCGGGGGAAGCTACCGGAATCCGTTCGATATTTCGAGTACCTATCTCATGGGGGCTGATCCCATCTCCAGTCTGAACAGTATGCTCGATGTCATGGAGCAGGACCCCAATGTCGACTGCATCGTCCTGGAGATGTTTCCGATGATCAGGCCGACAAGTGGTAGCACCGAGGCCGCGGATCCTGTCCTGGACGCCGTCTCGGATTTCAACGCGAGGTGTGGCAAATCGTTCATGGTGATCGCCGCAGCACCGTTCAGCGACGCCATGGGGTCAGAGCTGCGGGCCAAGCTGATGGAAAGGAACACACCGGGGTTCCACAGCTTCGAGCGGGCTGCCAGGACCCTGAGGAGGCTCACTGACTATTATCAATCTCGACGAGAGCAATCGCTCAACTAGGCACGATTTCAAAAGACCTGAACAGCGAAGGTAGGGGAGATGCAAAATGGTTAAGATCCGACTGCAGCGGGTGGGGAAGAAGAAGAAGCCGTCCTATCGGGTGGTGGTGGCCGATTCACGGGCACCCCGTGATGGCAGCTTCATCGAGATCATCGGTCACTATGATCCATTGACGGATCCGGCGACCGTTGTGATCCAGGAAGAGAAAGCCCTCAAGTGGTTGCGTCAGGGGGCTCAGCCGACCGAGACAGTTGCCAGCCTGCTCAACAAAGCTGGGATCACCGACAAAGTAAGCAGCTGAAGGGTAAAGGGAAATGAAAGATCTCATCGAGTATATCGCCAGAGCCATCGTGGACGACCCGGAGGCGGTCAGGGTGACCGAGGTTGAGGCTGAGGACGGGATCATCCTCAGGCTCGAGGTTGCGCCTGATGACACCGGAAAGGTTATCGGAAAAGAAGGCCGAATAGCCAACGCGATGCGAACCCTTCTGCGCGTAGCGGCGATCAGGAAAGGGACTCGCGCCACTCTGGAAATCATCTCCGAGCCTTCCTGAGCGAATCGGGACGATGGGCAAGGAGTTTGCTCCTCCCGAGTTTCTTGTCGTGGGGCGTATCCTCGCTCCGTTCGGAACGCGGGGGGAGGTAAAGGTCCAGGTCGAGACCGATTTCCCCGACCGGTTCACACCTGGAAGGGCCGTCTACCTCAATGGGCGGCCGCTTGAGATCGAAAGCAGCCGAGCCCACAGGAAGCACCTTCTCGTCAAGTTTGCAGGCATCGACACCATCGAGGACGCGGAGAAGGTGAGACATCAGGACCTCTCGATTCCCCGATCCGAACTTCAGCCTCTGGACTCTGACCAGTACTACATGTTTCAGCTTATGGGGCTCGACGTATTGACCACTGAGGGCGAAATACTGGGGGAAATCGTCGATATCATTGTCACTGGCAGCAATGACGTGTATGTGGTGCGGGGCGGGCGGGGCGAGATACTGATCCCGGCGATAGAGGATGTGGTCAAGTTGGTTGACCTTGAGAACCGGCAAATGACCATCGAAGCGATCGAGGGGCTGCTGCCTTCTCAGTAGGTGGGTTCGCGCCGGAATCAGGGTTTCGGCACTTCCGGCGACCGAAGGCGCCACAGGGCGTACAGCAGGAGCGCGAAGGAAAGCCCCGCCACGTCAGCCAGCAGGTCGAGGAACGAACCTGTCCGGCCCCCGATGTAGCGCTGCGCGGCCTCCGTCGCTATAGCCAAGGTCAAACTGAACGCCAGCGCGAAGAGGATGCGGTTCTTGACGCTCCCCACGAAAACGGAACCGTAGGCGCTGACGACGCCGGTAATGCCAAAGAGAGCAATATGGGCGAGCTTGTCCCAGTGCCTGAACCCGCTGGGCATGTGCTCCTCGAAGTCGCCGATCGGGGCCAGCATAATGGCCAGGACGATCAGCGTCCACAGGATGAAGACCTCGAATTCCTTTTTCGTCAGTAGCGCAAACATACAGAATCACCTGATGCGTTTCGAAATTGGCCGGGAGTGATGAGACTCCCGATGGTCATTCCCCACTGCTGGGGAAACGGACGAGCTCGGCATAGCCCGTGCCCGAGACATCCTTGCCGTCCATCTGCCCGGACACGGACATCCTTCCTTCCCAGAAAGCCCAGTCGCTGCCGGGGATGGCCGCGGACATAAGAATCTCCTGCTCGGCGTGCCGAGCCGCGATCTCCAGGTCAATGCCGAGAGTCTCCTCTCGGACTCGCCAGACAGTGCCGTACTCGTAGCCTGTCTCGCTCGAGACCCAGGAATCCGAGCTCTCGAGTTCCAGGGCCTCGGTGTGGAAGATCGAGTTGTCGGCAAACATGATCGTCATGTCCCGGGACTCGACCGATTCGTCGGCGTTTACGACCTGCCAGAAGATGAGGTCGGTATTGTCGTCCAGTTGCACCGAGAACCAGTCCCAACCACCCTCGCTGAGCGCATCCATCCACTGATGGTCCATCCAGCCGATGCCCGTGACGTCGATCGACCTCTCGGGCAACTTGATGCTGCCCTCGACGTCCAGTCGCGTGAGGGAGTAGTAGTACGAGTTGCCCTCGACCCATTCGATCAGGCCGTCCCCGCCTACGGTCAGAGGCGGCTTTCGGGAAACGATGTTCAGATCGAGGGCGATGTCTGTGGCAGCTGCCTCCAGGTCGTAGGACGGAGAATCCGGGTCGGGCCTGAACCAGCGGTCGGAGTCGCCCCACCGGAGATCGAGACCGCCTTCGGCGTAGTCCTCGTCCAGGGCGAAAACCTCATGATGGAAGGTCTGTGCTTCGAGATCGGTGATCGAAATGATCTTGAGCGGGGGACGGAAATAGGCTACCATGGCCCCGTACTCTCGGCCCTCGGAATCGGTGAGGCTGAAATTGCCGTACCACCACTCGACCGGGGAAGCCGGGTGGGCTCCCTCGTCCTCGGGGAAATGGACCTGCGGCAGGCCGTAGGGGAAGGCTTCTGCCCCATCGGAACCACAGCCTGGCAGGAGGGCGAGCCCAAGCGATAGAATCAGGGCCAAGCCAAGCAGGACTACCATTCGGGTGCGACTCATCGACTGACACTGTACGCGGTTTGAGCCACACCTGTCAAGCTGCTGCAGCCCGCCGGAATGCACAACATATTGAGTTGATGAGGGTCGGGTGGGGTGCTAGACTAATGCGGACATGAGCTGCACTTGTTCACCGCAGAGTCTCGATGGTCTGGTCTCATCGTGGGGGGCCCTGCGCCACCTGAAATGGGACTCTCCCTTCGTTCTGCCTCGTTGGCTCAAGGTCTGGTGGCAGGAGTTGGGCTCCGGGGCCGATGAGTACGTGCGCGAAGTGACGGAAGATGGGAACGTTATAGGTATCGCGGCTTTGCAGATCAATGAGGGCATAGCTTCGTTCATCGGCGGCGCGGATGTCACCGACTACCTGGACTTCGTTGTCGCTCCGGGCAAAGAGCAGGCATTCTTCTCAGCAGTGCTCGACGATCTCAACCGGCAAGGTGTGCGTGAGTTCCACCTCGAGTCGTTGAGACACGATTCATTGGCTATGACGAGCCTCGTTGATCTGGCCAGAGGCAGGGGATACGGCGTTTCCTGCACGCTCGAGGATGTCTCCCTGGAGCTGGACCTGCCCGGGACCTGGGATGAGTACCTCGAGATGCTGGCGCCGAAGCAGCGGGGGGAGGTGAAGCGCAAGCTGAGAAGGCTGAATGAGGCTGGCGATGTTCAGTACCGCGCTGCGGAGGGAGGGGGGTCGCTCCAGGCTGTCATGGACCTTTTCCTCGATCAGCTGCGGCAGAGCAGGGAGGACAAGGCAGCCTTCATGACCGAGCGTATGGAACGCTTCTTCAGGTCGATGGCGGTCACCATGGCCGAGGCCAATCTCCTGAGATTCGGCATCCTGGAGTTGGACGCGAGGCCTGTTGCAGTCGTGATGTGCTTCGACTACAATGAGAGTGTGTATCTCTACAATAGCGGCTACGACACACGATACAGCTCCCTGAGCGTGGGCTTGTTGTCGAAGGTTCTCTCCATCAAGGATAGCATTGAGAGGGGCAAGAAACGATACGACTTCCTCAAGGGAGCGGAGGAATACAAGTACCGCCTCGGCGGCAGGGAAATCCCGATATACGGTTGCCGAATGTGCCTCAAATAGCCTCAGGTCTGCCTCTTGCTGCAGTGACTGAGTCTGGAAACAGGTGATTATCCCGATGTCTACAGAGCGATTGAATATAGCCATGCTTAGTGTCCACAGCTGCCCGCTTGGAAAGCTGGGGAGCAGGGACACAGGGGGCATGAGTGTCTACATTCGCGAACTTGCTGCCGAGCTGGGAAGGCGCGGGCATTCAGTGGATGTCTATACCAGGGCGCATGATCGCAGCGACGATCAGATTGTCCAACTGGGCGAGAACGCGCGGGTTATCCATGTGAAGGTGGGGGAGATCGAGCCCATACACAAGCTGGTGCTCTACGCGCGGCTGGATGATGTCGCGTGTGCGGTGGAGAGCTCCAGGAAGCGTCAGGACGTTCGCTACGACCTGATCCACTCCCACTACTGGCTCTCGAGCTGGGTAGGCAGGCAGCTGCAGGTCTGGTGGGATGTCCCTCACATCACGATGTTCCACACACTTGGGGCCGTCAAGAACGCCATCGGCGTGGGCGAGGACGAGCCTGATCTTCGAATAGTGACCGAGAAGGAGCTGGTCAATGGTTGCGACCGCATTGTCGCCGCCACGGAGTCGGAGAAGAGGGCCCTGATCAGCCACTACGATGGTGCGCCGGAGGCTATCACAGTGGTTCCCTGCGGCGTCAACCTGGACTCGTTCCGAATTGCGGAAAAGGCGACGGCGCGGCAACGTCTGGGTCTCAATGGCGGCAACGTCATTCTCTATGTCGGCAGAATCGACCCTTTGAAAGGCCTGGACCGGCTGCTCGAGGCCGTATCCCTGCTGGACTCGTCAGAAGAGATGCAGCTCGTGGTGGTTGGCGGCGACGAGGAAAGCCAATCGGAGATCGAGGGCCTCAAGACCCTGTCGCGAAGCCTGGAAATACAGGATTCGGTTACCTTTGCGGGCAGCGTGAGGCATGAGGATCTGCCCCACTATTACAACGCAGCCGACGTGTGTGTCGTCCCCTCCCATTATGAGAGCTTCGGGATGGTGGCTTTGGAATCCCTGGCCTGCGGGACGCCGGTGGTCTCGACAAGAGTTGGGGGCATCGACGGCATTATTCTGCCGGGCCTGAGTGGCTATGTGGCGAAGGACAACACTTCTCGGGGCCTTGCGGACGGCATCTCAGCGATTCTTTCGGGATCCGACGTGGGCTTGGGGCACGCCGAAGCGATCCGGGCCTCCGTGGCTGGCCTTGGCTGGTCAAACGTAGCTGACGCTATTATCGACGAGTACAGGGAGATCCTCGCCGGGCGATGTGCCAGGGTGGGCTAGCCCAGAGCCTTTTCATACCAGGTGCTGGTTGCCCAAACCTTGAACCCGACGGACTCGTACAGGCTTCGAGCCTCACTGTTTTGGCTGTCCACCGTCAGCTCTGCAACCTCAATGCCTCTGTTCTCGAGATAGGAGATGCCAGCGAGGAGAGCTGCCCTGCCGATGCCTTTGCCCCGATGGTCCGGGTCTGTTCCCATCATGTGGATGCGTCCCTTGCGCACGCCGGAAGCCGCGTCTTCCTCCGGGCTGACGGTGGTCCAGCAATAGCCGACGGGCCTGCCTTCGTCGCAGATGAAGACTACCCCCTCCGGGCGGGAATCGCTCAGGTCGGCTCTGTGCGCGATTTCCTCCGCAGTGTTGGGGTGGAATCCCCAGCTGCCTTCGAAGGAACGGTTCTGCAGCACGGCCAACCGGGCCTCGTCACCGGGCTGAAACTGGCGGCATCGATATTCAGCCCGATTGGGGCTCCCCGTTGAGGAGCCGGGAAGTGCCAGTCTCATCTCGAGGAACCGGCGGGCAGGCACGAAGCCCAGGCCGGAAAGCAGCTCTCTTGCCGCTGCGTCGTCTTCCGATACGCTCACGTGGGCGAGCCTGGCCCCCATGTTCGAGGCACGCCGCAGAGCGCTGTCGAACAGCTGCGTGGCCATGTCGCCGGCATGGTGGGCGGGATGCACCATGTATGTGATGACCGCACGGCCGATGTCCAGCTCCGGTCTGACGTCGATGCATCCGACGATCTCTCCGTCCGCCGCTTCGGCCACGAACAGGTCGCGTTCGGGGGAGAAGCCTGGATAGCCAAGCCCCTCGGCCAGGGCCTGCGGCGAAGTGCAGCGGCCGACCTGGCTTGAACCTGCGGCTCCGGAGTGCAGCCGGACGTACCCTTCAAAATCGGAGGCGCGGTAGTGCCTCACCGTGCAGTAATTGTTTGTCATGTGGCTGTGGGAGGGGGTTGGGTGCAGCTTCTCTTCCAGACCCCGTCTCCGAGCACAATTGTAGCGCGTTCGGGAATGTTATACAATTGACAGGTATCTCAGGACAGGGAGACTTGCCTATGGAAACGAAGCCGGCGCAGGTTATGGTCGTCACGCCTCACCCGGATGATGCGGAGTTTGGCGTTGCCGGTACGGTGGTTCGCTGGATCAAAGAGGGGAAGGACGTTGTGTATGTCGTCTGCGCCAACGGTGACAAGGGGACTGACGACCGCAACATGAAGCCGGGGAAGCTGGCCAGGATTCGAGAGCAGGAACAGCTTGCCGCAGCCGAGTTGCTGGGAGTGAGAGAGGTGGTGTTTCTCCGCCACCCGGACCAGGGACT
>JAZFSU010000313.1:0-6789 GCA_036446335.1 Dehalococcoidia bacterium
ACCGGCAACATGGAGGTCCACCTCGATCGAAAGCTCGCCGAGCACAGGGTCTATCCCGCCATAGACGTTTTGCGCAGCAGCACGAGACATGAAGAACTGCTCTTGGACGAGAATACCCTTAAGCAAGTGTGGACGATTCGCAGAATGATGTCCCTCGTGAACTCCAACTCGCAGAACTCCACGGAGGCTACCGAGCGAATACTGGAGAGACTGGCCAAGACACCGACGAACGCCGAGTTCCTTTCCACTCTCACCAGGGAGTCCTGATCGTCCCTGGTAGATAGCTGTCTGAAGCTGCCGCTTTGCTCCACCATACTACCTGGGAGCGCCCCCCATGAACTACCATCGCATTGTGGTCAAACTGGGCACCAATCTGCTCACTGCAGGAAGCGATCGTCTCAACCTCGAGATAATGGCCTCCCTGGTGGGACAGATTGCCGCGCTTCATAGGGAGGGCATGGAGCTGGTGATCGTCTCTTCAGGAGCGGTCGCCGCGGGCAGGCATCGCCTGGGTCCGATCAAGGAACGCAAAGGCTTGCCATTCAAGCAGGTGCTGGCGGCTGTCGGCCAGAGCCGCCTCATGGATGCCTACGACCAACTCCTGGGCTGGCATGAGATCACGATAGCGCAGGCCTTGCTCACGAGAGCCGATCTTACCGACCGTCTCGGCTACCTCAATGCGCACAACACTCTGTCGGCGCTGCTCGAACTGCGCGTTGTCCCCATCGTCAACGAGAACGATGTGGTCGCCGTTGACGAAATCCAGGAGGCCGTATTTGGCGACAATGACAACCTCTCCGCCCTCGTAGCCAACCTGGTCAACGCCGACCTCCTGATGCTGCTGACCGATACGGCCGGGCTGCATACCGCCAATCCCCATCTGGATCCCAACGCCACGCTCATAGAATGCGTAGAGAGGATAGACGCATCTGTTGAGTGCCTGGCCACGACGAGCCACAGCGAACGAAGTACGGGTGGCATGCTGACCAAGATCGAAGCGGCCAAGCTGGCCACTGCAGCAGGCGTTGCTGCAGTGATTGCTGACGGACGTGAGCCCAACGTCGTCGTCAGACTGGCCCATGGCGAGAGCGTTGGCACATACTTTCAGCCACTCGGCTCGAAGCTCGAGAGCCGCAAGCGGTGGCTGCTCAGCCATCCTTCCAAGGGAAAGCTCCTCATCGATTCCGGTGCAGCCAATGCGCTTCGGCAGCAGAACAAGAGCCTGTTGCCCGCCGGCATCACCGATGTTCGAGGGGAGTTCGAGCGAGGAGACATCGCGGAAGTCCTCGACTCGGACAGCGGTGAGCGGATCGCGTGCGGAATCTCAAACTACAGTTCAGTCGATATCGACGCCATCAAGGGCGCCCATTCAGACAGAATCATGGACATCCTCGGGCATGACAACGGCTCCGAAGTTGTCCACCGCGATAATCTAGTGATGCTCTAGCGTCAGAAGGAGCTGAGGAATGCACCCGGCATCAACCGATCTGAATGTCAGCGCCAGGGCGGCGAAAGCCGCCTCGAAAAGGCTCGCCTATTTGGCCACAGACATCAAGGACCGGGCATTGCTTGCCATCGCTGACGGGCTCATAGCCAGAGAGGAACAGATTTTGGCGGCAAATCGCCTGGACTACTCTGCGGGTGAGAAGTCCGGCATGAGCGACGCGATGCTTGATCGACTTCTCTTGACACCGGACCGAATCCGCGCGATCTCATCGGATGTAAGGTCCGTAGCCAGCCTGCCTGATCCTGTGGGCGAGACTTTCGAAATGCGCACGCTGGCCAACGGGCTTCAGGTCGGCAAGCGTCGCGTGCCGCTCGGTGTGATTGGGGCAGTGTATGAAAGCCGCCCCAACGTGACTGTCGACATCTCAGTCCTCTGCTTGAAGTCGGGAAACGCTACCGTCCTCCGCGGAGGCAAGGAGGCCATGAACTCGAACCTTGCCTTGGCCAGAGTAATTCAGAGCGCCGCGTACGAGGCTGGAGTGCCGGATGGCGCTGTGCAGCTCATCGAATCCACCGATCGAGCACTGGTGGGAGAGTTGCTGCAGATGAGAGACAGCATCGACCTGGTCATCCCTCGCGGTGGGGCGGAGTTGATCAGCTACGTGGCCCAGAATGCCACCATGCCCGTTATTACCGGAGGAATCGGGGTCTGTCACACCTATGTCGATCGCACCGCTGACATCGCCAAGGCGGTAGCGATCGCGTACAACGCGAAAGTACAGCGCCCCACCGTCTGCAACGCTCTGGACACACTCCTGGTCCACAGTGAGACAGCGCACAGCTTCCTGCCTTTGGTCGCGAAGGAGTGGGGCAGCGCCGGCGTCGAGATGCATTGCGACCAGCGCGCACTTGAGATCATAGGACCCGTGCCTTCGTCCAGGGTCGTTGCGGCGAGCCACGAGGATTGGGGAAAAGAGTTTCTGGCTTTGATCGGCGCCATCAAAGTGGTCGATTCCCTGGAAGAGGCCCTCGAGCACATCGAGCGCCACGGCTCAGGACATTCCGAGGCAATCGTGACCGAAGACTATTCCGCAGCGATGAGGTTTCTTGCAGAGGTCGACGCGGCCTGCGTCTACGTCAATGCCAGCACCCGCTTCACCGACGGAGGCCAGTTTGGATTGGGCGCTGAGGTAGGCATAAGCACCCAGAAGTTTCACGCCCGTGGCCCCCTGGGGCTGAGGGAACTCACAACCTACAAATGGATAGTGCTGGGCAGCGGGCAGGTCCGCTCCTAGCCCCCGCGATAAAAGAAGGAGGATCGGCATGCCCGGACATCGTTTCGAAAGAGAATGCAGGACAGCGCACTCTGAAGCTTACGTCATTACTGCAGACGACAATCGGCTGGGGAGGGTAGACTTACATTTCACTCCTTCGATTGTGTACGCTACTCTATGTGTCGGGGGCGACACAACGACAGATGAGATTCAGGATCTCATCGACATCATCGACGAGGAGTTAGTCATGTCGGCGGATGTCCCCAGGGATGATTTCATCGTCACCGTGTACCAGGGACGCGAGGCTGGCGTCTTCAGTGACGAGGAATTCGGGGAAGACGAGGAGGATCAATAGGTCCTGGATCAGGTGGCGCGCATCCGGCTGCCAGCGCCCATGCCCGGAAGAAGGACTCCGGGAGCTGCGGCCGGTACCCTAGCCGCTCTTCCTCGACACCAGCGAGCGCACTGTCCGTTCGATGTCGGGCGCGGTGAGCCCACACTTCTGCAGCAGCTCCTGAGGCTTCCCCGACTTACAGTACGCATCGTTGATGGCCATGATGGACATCGGAACCGGGCACTGCTCGCACACCACCTGAGCCACTGCGCTGCCCAATCCACCATGCCGCAGGTGCTCCTCCACAGTCACGACAGCACCAGTCTCCTTCGCCGCCCGCACGACGGCATCCTTATCCAGGGGCTTCAATGTAGACATGCTCAGGACTCGACACTCGATCCCGTCCCGTGCCAGGCTCTCTGCGGCTTCGAGAGCGATCTCCACCATGAGGCCGAGCGCGATGACCGCAACGTCGCCGCCTTCCCGCAGGGTTGTCGCCGTGCCCAACGTGAACCGGTAATCCGAACTGAACACGGCAGGCGTCTTGGGCCGGCTCATCCTGATATAGAAAGGGCCGTAGGTCTGGGCCGCCGTTCTCACAGCCTGCTCAGCCTCCGCAGCGTCAGCCGGGACTATCACGTTGAACCCCGGCAAAGTGCATGCCAGCGCCAGGTCCTCGATAGCGTGGTGAGAGGTCCCATCCTCTCCGACGCTGACACCCCCGTGAGTGGAGACCACCTTTACGTTCAAACCTGGCTGGGCCACACTCATTCGCATCTGGTCATAGCAGCGTCCTGGCGCGAAGACGGCGAAGGTGCTGGCAAACGGTGTCTTGCCCGAGACCGCGAGACCGGCCGCGATTCCGATCATATTCTGCTCAGCAACCCCGCAGTCAAAGAAGCGCTCAGGGAACTCCCTGGCGAAGAAAGCGGTCATCGTAGACTTCGAAAGATCAGCGTCAAGGACGACTACGTCCGGGTTCTCTCGACCCAATTCGACAAGTACCCTGCCATATGCTTCCCTGGTACTCTTCTGCTCCACGCTACTCCAACTCCCGAAGCGCCCGGTCCACTTCTTCCGCTGACGGGGCCTTGCCGTGGAAGTCCGGGTTGTTCTCCATGAAGCTAACGCCCTTGCCCTTGACGGTATGCGCTATGATGACGGAAGGCCCTCCCTTCACGCGCTTCGCCTCCTCGATACCTGCGAGCAACGCGGAGAGATCATGTCCATCGACATCGACGGTATGCCAGCCGAAAGCCCTCCACTTCTCGTCCAGGGGGTCGAGGCCCATCACGTCCTTCGTCCAGCCATCGATCTGCTGCCCGTTGCGGTCAACTATGGCGACAAGGTTATCAAGCTTGAAATGGGCACAAGCCATCGCCGCCTCCCAGACTTGCCCTTCGTCACATTCCCCGTCCCCGAGCAACACGTACACTCGATAGTCGCTCCGATCGAGACGGCCAGCCAGCGCCACGCCAACTCCGATGGAAAGGCCCTGTCCCAGCGAGCCGGACGACATCTCCACCCCCGTGGTGGTTGTGACGTCACAGTGCCCCTGCAGACTGCTGCCCAGTGTCCTCAGCGTTTGGAGCTCCTCGGTGGGGAAGTACCCGCACTCGGCGAGCGCTGCATACAGGACAGGAGCGGCATGCCCTTTGCTCAGGATAAACCGGTCGCGGCATTCCCAGCGCGGGTTTGACGGGTCGTGCCGCAACACGTGGAAATAAAGAGCAGTCACGATCTCGGTGGCGGAGAGCGATCCCCCCGGGTGTCCGCTTCCTGCCTTCCCCGTCATCGTGATGATGTGGCGGCGCAGCTTCCTCGCCATCGCTGCCATATCTTTCAGTGACAGCGATGGGCCCGGAGACGTCCCATCCCGCAAGAAAGCAATAGCCTCGGCCGTGTTCTCTGCCGAGGCTTGAAGGTCAGGGCGCCTTCCCGTCGTCCCCTGATCCATGTGGGACATCCATACCTCCAGCTACTTGGATTATACATTATGGCAGTCCGCTCGTCCACACCTTGCCATGATTCGGTTGTGTAACGCATTGTGTGCAAGAAGATAGGGGGTATCCTTTCGGGAACAAGCAGAAACCTGGATAGGAGGAAACGCCCCATGGCACAGGTCAAGGAGAAGGAAGGGGATTTCCTCGCCTGCAACACGCCCCGGACTCAGAGCTTCCCTCTGCCCTTCGTCCAGACTCGTCTGGTCAGAAATCGAACCAGCTCATCAGGGGGTATACGGATGGCGTAGTTTCCCGGGCCAACCCTCACGGCGTTCAAATGGTCGGGGCCGTTGCCCAGCCACTTGTACACGGTATCGGCTTTGACGTTCAAGTACTCAGCAACCTCGTTCACCGTCAGGAAGAGGTTGCCCTCCCCTGGCATCAGAGCCTTGATCTGCTTCGCTTGCTTTGCCCTCTCCTGGGCCATGTTGCTGCCTCTCCTGCCTGATGCAGGAATTATACACAGGAGACGGGCATAAGAGAAGCCCTCGGGCACTGTCAGGGACTCCGATACTGATCCTGCTCTCCGGGGAACCGTCCTTTCAACTCCCCCTTGACGAAGGTTTGAGTATGTGCGATAATGTTAGTGGCAATGGGGGGAAGGCTTGGATGGTGTGGTGGTAATCCGATAGTAAGCTGTTCGTCACACAGGACGCTCCCGGCCTAGGCAGAAAGCTGGAGCGTCCTTTTCTATTGTCCGGTTTGAAAGGAGGTGATATATATGTGTCCAAAGTGCGGCAGGCGAGGCGATATTGTCTGCGACCGCAAGGATATGGCTGATGGCGTGATTGAGATCACGGAGACCTGCACCAATCCTTGCTGCAGTTGGGGTTGCAGACGTAGAATCGTCTATCTAACGGCATAAGTGTCCCTCCTCCGGGATGTGAGAGGTATCCTCCGTTCGAAGGGGGGATTCTTATATCCGTGAAGAAGCCCCTGGCAACTGCCCAGGGCCGCAGACCATGCCACGCCACCGCGTCACCAGGAAAAGGGAATCGGAATCGGCCGGTTGTTCACCCCCACCACCCGCAATACTGCCCGGACATCACCAGCGCGAATACAACAGCGATGACAACAACAAGACGCAGAACCCAGTCTCTTCCCACACCTTCCGTGTCTTCCCCTAGCTCGCTGTCCGCGTCGCCGCCTTCAAGCGTGGCGGTCCCTCCGCACTTGGGACAGACAGCCCAGTTCGAGTTCTTCACCGGGACCATCGTGTCCTCGTTGCAGGTTGGACACATCATTCTTTTCCATACCTCCGAACAGGCTGGCCCATGTGGCCGTGCCCTTCACTAGCTGAGTGGGGCGATTATACACGAGGGAGGCACGCATGGGAAGCCCGGGCCGTTGCCCGAGGCCCCTGTCGTTGTGTAATAGACTTCGCCCTTGTCCGTTCGTGCATGCCCTGCTATAATCCGCCCGTGATCATCGACTTTCACACTCACATCCTCCCCCCCAACATAAGGAAGGACCGCGAGCGGTACTCGGGACGCGATCCCTGTTTTAATATCCTCTACGCGAACCCGAAGGCGAAGATAGCCACCGCGGAGGAGATCGTTGCCAACATGGACCGGGAGGGCATCGACGTCTCCGTCGTGCTCAACATCGGCTGGGCCAGCCACGAGCTGTGCTGCGAGACCAACGACTATATCATGGAGGCCATCGCGCGCTATCCTGAGCGGCTGGCAGGCTTCTGCGCCGTGCAGCCGCTCGCGGGAGACAAGGCTGTAGC
>JAZFSU010000314.1:0-3624 GCA_036446335.1 Dehalococcoidia bacterium
GCGACGATAGAGGAGAGATGCCCAACCTGTACAAGATGTTGAAAGAGGACGTCGAGACCGTTTTCGCCAGAGACCCGGCGGCCCGGCGTAAACTGGAAGTCCTGCTCTTCTACCCCGGATTGCAGGCCCTGTGGTTTCATCGACTCGCGCACTATCTGTGGAAGCACAAGCTCCCTCTCCTGGCCCGCTCTGTTTCATATTTTGCCCGCGTGTTGACAATGATAGAGATCCATCCCGGCGCTACGATCGGCAAGAGGTTCTTCATAGACCACGGTGCAGGCGTGGTGATTGGAGAGACGGCCGAGGTCGGAAATGATGTGTTGATATATCAAGGCGTCGTCCTCGGTGGAACAACCCTGGAGAAAAAGAAGCGCCACCCGACTATCGGCGACAACGTAGTCATCGGCGCCGCAGCAATCCTTCTTGGCCCTATCACCGTCGGCGACAGCGCCCGCATCGGCGCTAATTCAGTCGTTGTGAGATCCGTCCCTCCGGGAGCCGTCGTGGTCGGGGTTCCCGGCAGGGTTGTGGAAGACAAAGGGAAGCCCGTAATGGATCTGGAGCACGGCAGGATGCCGGACCCCTTCAGCGAAGCGATCCGACTCCTATTAGATGAACAGCTCAGGCTCACCAACCGCATTGCCACACTCGAGAAGTCCCAGGGTCTCACTAGTGAACCCGACAAGTCGGCCGACAAGATAACCCAGATAGAGAAGTCATTCGAGGAGAACAAAGAGCCGAGCAGCGATGATGGTTGACCCGACGCGATTCGAAGGTCAGAACGCAGGGGCGGGTTTCGAACCCGCCCCTGCGTCAATCATAGATCACGGGAACTTGGAGAAAGCAAGCAGAGAATGAACCCGACGAACGGCGGCATGAAAAACGCAGGCCACTGGATCAAAAACCTGGGACTGATCAAACACCCTGAGGGAGGCTATTTCAAAGAAACATACAGGGCCGCCGAAGAGGTCAGCAGAGCCTCATTGCCCTCCAGATATCAACAGGCGCGAGTGTTCTCCACGTCAACATACTACCTCCTGAAGGGAGATGACGTGTCGCGCTTCCATCGGCTGAAGTCGGATGAAGTGTGGCACTTCTACGTGGGCTCGTCATTGTCTATTCACGTCATTGATGGAAACGGAGCGTATTCAAGAATCGGACTGGGAAGCGATTCTGATCGGGGACAGGTCTTCCAGGCGGTTGTGCCTGCCGGAAGCTGGTTTGGCGCCACCGTGGACGATCCGGAGTCCTATTCACTTGTGGGATGCACAGTCGCCCCCGGCTTTGACTTCAACGATTTTGAGCTCGCCAGCGGCGAGGAACTCCTGAGCCTCTGCCCGGCGCATCGGCCAATCATCGACAGGCTCACGAGAGGACATGCCGGAGTCAAGGGCAAACTGGTCTGACCAGCGGCGACTGCGCCCACTAGTCTCGGCCATAGGGTCATGAGCAGCCGCCCCGGGAATCCTGAGAAAGCGGCTCGTCATCCGTGACAGCGCCGCCGATGAGGTCATGTTCTCACTGATCCGCGAGGACTTCGAACATCCAGAAGGGCCTTTCGAACGTGGTCCTCTAGGCGCTGTCGCCTGAAGCCCCTCCAGGGCCATCATCAGTACTAGGGTCCCAGCAATACTATCTTCTCACCAGGAACTACCTGAAAGAACCATTGTCTACCTCACAGAACGTATGCTATGTTTGAGTAGGACAGCGACACTGCGACTACCTGGCCATTATTGAGACAGGTGGTGAAAAATGCGACAAAACCAAGTAGAGGCCCCTCTCGAAGCCATGCTGACCGTCAGGCAGGTAGCCGACTTCCTGCACGTAAGCATCTGCACGGTCAGACGCTGGAGCAACAAAGGGATGATGAAGTTCTACCGCGTCGGCTCCCGTGGCGACAGGAGATACAAGCGCGAGGACGTGCTTCGCTTTCTGGAGGAATCCAGTAATCTCTCGCACTCTCCGGCCGACGGGGCAAAGGGGAAGTTGCCGGTCCGCTAGGCTGAAAAGGACCGGCGTCCACCCGTTGGCCACCCAGCATAGTCAGAGATCGGGCAATGAGCTATCTGAGGGAGTACGAGAGACATGGATGACACCCGTTTGGAGTCTGATCCGGCTGCGGCTTCTCCGTGTCCGGATATCGAGCGTATCACCAGCCCGACGATCGGATTCCCGAGCATCCTGACCCCCGGCTCCAAGCTAATCATTGATATGTGCATTGGGCAGGGTCTGCCCACCGATGCGTCCGGCTGGACGGTGCAGATCAGCAGAGGCGTCAGAAGAATCACGATAGGCGATGGGACTACTGTCGATGAGGGCACCTATTACTATGACACGATACGGCTCCCTGTATCAGAGGTGGTCAATTATGATCGATTCAGGTATAGGGTTGACGCCCAGATCCCGCAGGACTCACAGACGGACTTGTATGACCTGAGAGTGGAAGTGGACGGCAAGGAGTTCACTCAGGAGAATGCGGTCCAATTCATACCTCAGTTCCCATCCGAGCCCCGATTCTGCGTAATGTCCGATCCTCACGTTGGCTTCAGAGGATATCCTTGCATCGATATATCGAACATCGATGAGATATCCATATTTGCCAGGGGTATCGAAGAGATAAACAGCGTTCGTCCCGACTTCGTGATCATCATCGGTGATCTTGTCGACTGGTCCTGTCACGACAACTGGAGCAACCTGCGGAATCTCCTGAAGATGTTCCAGACCCCCGTGTTCACGCTGATGGGCAACCATGACTATTACTGGGACAACTGGTGGGTGGGGTACCCACCCATGCTGCCAGCTCCTGTGCGTAGCGACCCCGTCGCGTTGCGCTTCTACTTCAGGCACATCAATCCGTTGCCACGATTCTGCTTCGACTACGGTCCTCTTCACGCGGTCTGTCTCGACTCGGGAGATGACGCCGTTCTATCAGCAGTCGAAGCCTACGGTTCCGGCCTGACTGACGACGATATGCCGTGGCTGGAGAGCAACCTGGAGGGAAGGCCTGAAAGCTTCATCTTCATGCATCATCCCGCAACCAGGGCTGGATGTGACGACGCACTAAAACGGCACGCAAACACCGGATGCATCACCAAGAACCGCCAGAAGTTCATGGACCTGTGCAGCAGACTTGACGTGGCCGCCGTATTCAGCGGGCACGAACATGCAGTGGAGTATTGGGCTGAGGGTGGAGTTGACTACCATACGACCCCATCCATCACCAGGTCCGGGGAGCGAAATGGATATCGAATGGTGACGGTTGCAGCAACCGGTGGCTACGAAGCTGAAGTGATCTGGCATCCGGACAAGATGTGAGGGCTGCCGAACCCATCACAACGTGGGCCGGACAGGCCATCGTCCAAATCGGAATCCGCGTCTGTCGCCGCCCAAGCAAGTTGCCGGCGCCGCAAGGAACTGTCAGCCGACGCGGGTCACGCCCCTCTTGGTTCTTCCCAGATTGAATCCGCGTTGGATGTCAGTCGACCCATCGGCCCAACCACCTCTGCCCCACCCCGCGAGCGCAAAGGTACTAGTACTCTTGGTGAGGACGATTTTACTAGCAGAATATAAACCAATGGGCTATTCACATCTCCGCCAACACAGCCTATGCTGAATACCTGAAAG
>JAZFSU010000315.1:0-8887 GCA_036446335.1 Dehalococcoidia bacterium
AGTGGGCGCGGCAGCTACTTCTTGGCCCCGGCGGGGTAGGGAACATCGGGGCGATCGCCCCGGACGTTCTTGACGATGTACTCCGTCCTGTCCAACTCGGGGCTTATGTCGAACTTGACTTCCTTGAGCTTCCACACGCTTCGCTTGCCGCAACTCCCGCATACGGGCAAAAGCTGCCCTCTGAACTTGTATGTGATACTGTCAGCCCCTGAAGGGCTGCAGGCTGAAGACGCAACGTGCTCAACAAACTCGTATTCGCCATCAATCGGTGCTCGAAACGAGCTCCTCACCGTAGTGCCAATCGGCACAATGATCATGTGCTTCTCTTCCATTCTAAGCCTCCCTTTGGGTTTGCCCGGACTCCGGCAAGACCACGTCAGATGATAACATATCGAGCGCAGGTTGTCGAGATTGAGACGAGCAGGGCTCGAAGGGAGCTTTCAGCCGCCGCTCCGCACCGGCCTTTGCGCAATCTCCCGAACGGTGCCTTCGTCAGCCTTGACAAGGCTGCGTGTATTCCCTATAACAGACCATGGCGTTCATTTCAACCGAGGATAGTCCCATGAAGTTTCTAGCTTTGGCACTCGCCTTCACGCTGATAGCCACCGCGGCATGCACAACTGAGAACGCGGAAGAACCCGCACCGTCACCATCACCAACCGCGGCTCCAGCTTCGTCACCGACAGTCACTGTCAGCGTCGACGGCCCAACCGAAGTTGACGCCGGAAGTGAATTCACTGTCACAGTGTCCGTCACCCACGTGACGGCCCTCGCATTCAGCGTGTTCGATCTTACGTACGATCCGGCAGTGATCCAGGTTGGCGGAGAGCAAGGAAGCTCACCCGGCGTATCGAACGGAGCCATCGGCGATACTCCTATCTCGGTCGAATGGGCTTTCCTGCCTTCCGGGCAACAGGGAAAGCTGAGGGTGCTCGGCGAACCCCCCGACATCACAGGAGTGACCGGCGCCGGATACCTGGCAAAGATTCACTTCGCCGTGGTCGCCGTGGGTCCCGGCACCACCGACTTGACCCTCTCCCAGGTGATGTTGACGGACGCCGCGGCGAGCGAGATAACTCCGGTGTCCATCGAGTCTGGTTCAGTCCACGTGGCCCAATAGCGTCACTTGAGCTAACGTTGGAACGCCCGCCAGCATCAGCGGACGTTTCGACGCAATCACGCATTCCTGCACCTCTTCCCCAAACGTATCGTCACTCCTATCCGACTTGTGTTGCCTCACAGAAAAGGTTATCATTTTCGCCAGGAAGAGAGGGCATTGGTGAGTTGGCAACAGCGGTTTCGCAAGATCCGAGAGCTCGCTGACAAGCAGGAGGCCAGCGAAAAGGAGCGAGCACGGGCGGAGGAGAAGCAACTCAACAGCGTACTGAAAGATCGCAAGAAAACCGTGAGAACGCTCGCCCCCCAAGCGGATAAGATTTGCAGGCAGTACGGCCGCGGGGTGAAAGCGAAAATGACGAAGTACAAGTCCAAAGAGTGGAGCAAGGTGAACTTCGGCTGGAACCTGCAGACAGACTTTGGCGGCGTCAGAGTTAGGATCTGGCCGTGGCTTAAGGACTCGCGCAAGCCGCTGCCTGTGCGGGGCATATGGCTCCAATACTTGGGCCCTCGCGGGACCTCGACTGTCGACTCGAGACGGGCCAAGGGCACCAGATTGAACGACCGGGAGAATCCCACAACCACGGGACACTACTACTGGCATCTGCCATACAACAGCGACCACTGCACTCTCGGCTACTTCCTTTCCCTGGAAGGTTTCTCGGAAGAGAAGCTGGCCAAGAACCTCGAGAAGATAGGCCACGATCTGCTGCGGTTCTCGTCAGAGGATTTTCCGTCAGTTCACGCTGATGGAATGAGATCCTGAAGTCCAGCCCTCGCCTTCTTTCCCCAGCCCCCGACATCACGTACGTAGCCACGACGCCGAAGCCTGTTCCGCGCTCTGGCCTGAGAGTCGGTCCAATGGCCGTTCAGTCCTTCAGCAAGCCATCCTGAGCAGCCCGAATCCCCCTCGTCACGATTGAACTGAGAACGCAGTTGTGCTAGAATACACTCGGATTTCGCCATTGCGGCGCGTTTCCCCACCCCTTCCTGCGAAAGGAGCCGGATTACATGGATTTCCAATTCTCTGAGAAAGAGATCAAGCTCCGCCGGGAGCTGCAGGAGTTTGCGAAAAGTGAACTGCCGCCTGACTGGGCAGTCGGCGGATATGCCGAAGAGTACTGCACCGAATACGGCTGGCAGGTGACCCAGCAGATAGCAAAAAAACTGGCGCAGCGGGGCTGGCTGACGATGGCGTGGCCCAAGGAATACGGCGGCATGGGTGCCACCAATATCGAGTACCTCATCTACAGGGAGGAGATGGCTTACTACGGCGTGCCGGGCGCCGACATGGGCGTCGGCGGTGTAAGCTGGATCGGCCAATCGCTGATCCTCTTTGGCAGCGAAGAGCAGAAGAAGACACACATTCCTCGAATTGGATCAGGCGAGGCCTTCTGGTGCACCGGGTACAGCGAGCCGGAGTCAGGGTCCGACCTGGCCTCGCTGAAGTGCCGGGCAACACGGAAGGGCGACGGATACGTCGTCAACGGGCAAAAAGTCTGGACCAGTGCTGCACACCGTGCCTCATGGTGCTGGTTGGGAGTTAGGACCGATCCGGACGCGCCCAAACACAAGGGGATCAGTCTGCTTCTGGTCGACATGAACACTCCGGGGGTGACGGTCAAGCCCTTGATCAATCTGGCTGGACTGCCTGAGAACTGTGAGGTCTTCTTTGACGATGTGTATGTCCCAGCCGACTGCCTCGTCGGTGAGGAGAACGACGGCTGGCGAAACATCATGGTGGCTCTCTCCTTCGAGCGCACAGCCGGCATCGAACACGCAAGTCGAAGTCGCCGTACCGTCGACGAACTCGTGAAGTACGCCCGCCAGACCAAGAGAAACGGCAAACCGCTGAGCGAAGACCCCATAGTGCGGCATAGACTGGCTGAGTTCGCCCTCGAGTGCGAACTCGGGCGCCTTATGTGCTACAATATCGCGGCCATGTCGGACAAGGGGCTCGTCCCGGGCCACGAGGCCTCGATGGCCAAGAACTTCTGTGCCGAGATGGGCCAGAGGCTATCCAACGCCGGCCTCGGAATGATGGGCCTCTACGGACAATTGGGGCCCGACCACGAATCGCCGATCCGCGGATTGGTGCACACCGCCTACCTGTTCGGCGTCGGCGACACCATCGGCGGCGGCACATCCGAAATCAATCGTATCCTCATCGCCACCAGGGGCCTGGGGCTGCCTCGGGGATAGTAGCTCCGCGGCTATCCGGGGTCTAGTAGACCACCTTGTCCTCGATGAGCTGTGCTATCTCTTCGTCCGTCTTCGATAGAAGCTCGCCCAGAACATAGTCGTTGTGCTCACCAAGCATGGGCGCGGGCCTTCGCACTTCACACGGGGTCTCACTGAGCTTGAAGGGCAATCCGGCGATTATGTCGACTCCAGTCGCGGGGTGATCCACCTGGAGATGCACATCTCTGCTCTCAAAGTGAGGATCGCTGAATCGCTCGGTCAGGTCCAGGCAGGGAGCCGCTGCCACACCAGCACCTTGCAGAATCTCCATTACCTCGTAATTCGTGCGCTCCACGGTCCAAGCGGAGACAAGCCTGTCAAGCTCATCCTGATTTCTCAGCCGACTGAACCTGTCGTTGAACTTCGCGCCCTGAGTCCACCCAGGGTTTCCTATGGCGCCACAGAAGGATCGCCACTCCTCCTCGGACTTGACAGCTATTGAGACCCACCTGTCTTCCCCCAGGCAGGGGTAGTTGTTGTGCGGAGCCATCGTCAGATTGCGATTGCCTTCGGTCCCCATGACTCTGCCGTTCATGAAGTACTCCATGAACGCCTCGCCTATGACGGATGCCCCCACATCTATCTGGGCCATGTCTATATACTGCCCCTTGCCGGAGTTCTCGCGATAGTATAGGGCCGCCATCACCGCGAAGGCCCCGTGAATAGCGGAGGTAACGTCAAGGTACGGCGTCTGCTCACCCAACACTCGTTCTCCCGGATAGCCGATCAAACTGGAGTAGCCGCAGAGAGCCCCCAGGGATGGAGCATACGTGACTATGTCCGAGAGCGGGCCCTGCTGCCCTGCCGCCGGCAGTGAGATCATGACAAGCCTGGGGTTGACCTCGCTGAGAACCTTGTACTGCAGGCCAAGGTTCCTCAGCCCCTTGGGCGAGAAGTTCTCGACCGCCACGTCGCTTATGGCAACCAACTCCTTGATCAGCGCCGCACCCCTGGGATCGGACATGTCGATGGTGATGCCAAGCTTGTTCCGGTTCATACTATGGAATACGAAATCCGTCTCCGGGCCCACTGTCGACCGCCCCGGGGTCAGCCTCGCACTGTCCAGCCGCTTGTTCGTTTCCACCTTTATGACCTCGGCGCCCATATCGGCCAGGATCATGCCCAGCAGAGGGCCGGCCCACACCCACGAGAAGTCAACTACGCGATAGCCTTCCAGAGGATATTTCACCATGTTCGATTTATCTCCCTGCCCTTGCATCAGATAATACCGCCCTCTCGCAACTTCACAAGCTCGTCCCCGGAATAGCCCAATCGGCCACAGTAAATCTCCTCGTTGTGCTCGCCAAGCAAAGGTGCAGGACAGCTCAGCTGCCAGGGCGTCTCCGACAGTTTGTATGGCGCTCCGGGATACTCAAGCGTGCCGGCCGCCACCCGGTCCATTACAACGAAATAGCCACGTTCCTTAAAATGCGGATCCCGGGCAGCTTCCTCCACACTTCTCACGGGTGCGAAGGTAATCTGCCGCTCCCGGCACATCTCGAATATCTCGTCCTTCGTATGATCAATGAGCCACGCCTCGACCAGGGAATCCAGCTCGTCAGCATGCTCGAAGGCCATCACTATTCGATCCTTGAACCTCGGATCGCTCATCCATTCCGGACTTCCCATCGCTTCGAGGAACCTTTTCCATTGGTGGCCCTGTATGGCGATGAGGCACATGTAGCCATCCTTGCAGGGAAGCATGGCCCAGGGATAGACGCTGATAGTCCGATGCCCCGCCCTCATGCTCTTGCGCCCCTCAAAGACGCCCAGATGGACGCCGTGACCGTGGTGAATAGTGGCCCATACCTCAGCCTCCGCTATGTCCACTTGCTGACCCGACCCCGTAGACATGCGGGCAAACAGCGCGCCCATAGTTGCCGCAGCCCCCATCGCACCGCTCTGATAGTTGCTCTGCGAAAGTGCCGGGGCCAATGGCTCGCGACCCGACTCGCCCGTCCTCAAGCTCTGGCCGCCAATGCCGGCCGTATTGAGCGCGTAGCCCTTGTAGTCGCTATAGGGTCCCGTCTGGCCAAAGGCCGTGATCGAAGTCACGATCAAGCGAGGGTTAGTTTCCTTCAACGAAGCATAGTCAAGCCCGAGTTCCTTCATCAGCCGAGGTGAGCTGCTCTCAACAAAGACGTCGGCCTGCTCCAACAGCCCTCTCAGGATCTTCCGCCCCGTCGGCGTTCTCGCGTCCAAAGTAACACCGAGCTTGTTGCCATTCAGATACAGGAAGAGACCGCTTCGCTCAGGGTGTGGCACGTCATCAGGGAAGGGCCCGTGCCGCCTGGATTCGTCGCCGTGTCCCGGCTCCTCGACCTTGATCACCTCAGCACCAAGGTCCGCCATCAGCTTCGTGCAATAGGGCGCCGAGATGAAGCTTCCATACTCGACTATCTTAAGACTTGAAAGCGACTGTTCAGCCACGCAAGGAACCTCCATTCGACCACATTAATGAATTGGACCACAGGGGTCTTTCCCGAGCCCAGGAATCTCAAGTGCAGACGCCATGTCAACGAGCACAACCAGTCAATTATGGCCGAATTCCACCGTTCGGGCAACCCTCGCGAGGCAATGGCCGGCATCCGGGCAGCGAGCGGCCACGAACGACTAGCCGTGCTCGGTGATGGGAGCGGTAGCGAGGAACCGCCGCGGCATGGGAGGCGAAGGGGGGGGCTATTGAGACGCCCGAGAGTCAGGTCGTGGTGATTCGGCCATAGCCTCATGTTTGGCCATCGCCGCAATGGGCGAAATCGCCCTCAGCTTCTCCACAATTCCTGGCAGGACAGAAAGCACGTAGTCGACATCCTCGCCAGTGCTGTCCGGCCCGAGGGTCAGTCGAAGACTGCTGTGGGCCGCATACGGAGGGCGCCCCATGGCAAGCAAAACGTGAGAGGCTTCCTCCAACCCTGATGCGCACGCGCTTCCGCTGGACCCCGCGATCCCAAGCAGGTCCAGGTTGATCAAGATGGGCTCCCCCTCGACATACTGAAACGCCACACTTACATTGTTGGGAAGACGCAGAACACGGTGCCCATTGAGACTGGAGTCCGGGATCCCGGTCAATATGCCATCTATCAAGCGATCGCGCAAGCTCCGGCAGTGCTGGCTGTTCGACTCTCGGTTCTCGGCAGCAAGCCTCAGCGCAGACGTGAGGCCCACGATGCCGGCTACATTCTCCGTCCCCGCTCTGCGCTTCCCCTCCTGCCCCCCACCTTCCTGTTGCGGCGAGAAAGGGGTCATGCTCCGCAGATAGAGCACACCTACTCCCTTGGGCCCGCCAAACTTGTGCGCCGACAGACTCAACATGTCTACGCCAAGGTTGTCTACATTTATGTCAAGCGCGCCCACGCATTGAACGGCGTCCGTGTGGAACGCGATGGCCCTTCCTTTGGCCTTTGCCCTGACTGCCCTGGCAAGCTCACTCAAGGGCTGGACCGTGCCGGTCTCGTTGTTGGCCAGCATGATGCTGACGACAATGGTCCTGTCAGTGATCGCCTTCTCAAGATCATCAACGCTCACCAGCCCGAAGCTGTCCACTGGCAGGTAGGTCACGTCAAATCCAGCCTCTTCCAGGAATCGGCAAGTGTTGAGGACCGCTCGATGCTCGATCTGGGAGGTGATGATATGGTTGCCAGCCTCTCTCATGGCGAAGGCGGCCCCCTTAAGTGCAGCGTTGTCCGACTCCGTGCCGCCGCTGGTGAAAATCACCTCGTCTAGGCCGCACCCCAGCACGTCGGCCACGCTGGCACGCGACTCATCCAACGCTTTCCGCACCTCATACCCCACGCTGTAGATGCCGGAGGGATTGCCAAAGCGTTCACTGAAAAATGGAAGCATCGCCTCGAGCACTTGTGGATGAACCGGGGTCGTCGCCGCATGGTCCATATAGACCGATCTGTTCTTCACTGTTCCCCTCCACCTACGACGATTCCAGAACAGTCATGCCGCTCAGGGAGTATTGGCCAACTCACTGCCCCACAACTCGCCTGCCAGCCATTCTGACTTCATGGGCACAGACTAGCGAGGATGTCTCTGTAGTCCGCCTAATCGACAGCAACGAGAACCACAGAACCTCTGGGGGGTTGGTGTCCCGCTCACCGACCGATGAACGTAGTCCGTTGCACCTCAAGCGTTGTCAGACCAAATCACCAGTGTCCCGATACGAATTCTAACGTTTCGCCCATCCTGTTGTCAACGCAACTCCGCTCTGCCATCCCTGAGGCCAACTCTGGAGCGGGATCGCCAGCACGAATCTGTCACAGCCTTGACAATCCTGCGTGAAACTTGCTACAATCTGCCACATACACGGTGGCCCCGTGGTGTAGCGGTCTAACATATCGGCCTGTCACGCCGAAGATCGTGGGTTCGAATCCCATCGGGGTCGCCAATGCAAACTTATGCGTGACACTGGGCTTGTACCCGGTGCCCGCGTTCTTCCCATCAAAGACGAGCCACAAGATACCTGCCTGTCGCTGGGACCAACTTGCCGCTTCTCGCCCTACCAAGAGTCTGCGCCAGCTTGCCAACGAATACGGTGTCTCCCATGAGGCGGTAAGACGAGCTTTGAAGGCTGCGTCTGTCGGCCAGCCCTCTCGCTGATCAGATAGTTAACCGCGTGCTCGTACTGGAAGTTGCTCCGTGTACTGGCTATGCAGCGTCCTCAGGGCATTCAACCACCTGCATGTTCAATCCTCGCCAGTCTCTTGGCGAGACTATCTTGAAGCACTTCCCTTCAACTTGCCCGTGCCCACAAGCAACTTCCACCTTCACGACGTACTCGCCCGGAGCCAAGTAATGCTGGTCTCCCAGTGGATGTGTGCTCAGAGCCAGATGGGTTGCTATCCAGCACCCGCTTCCGTCAGCTTCAAATGAGTGTCCCCTGTCTGCGCCTGACGGCAACCGCATTGTGAACGTCCTTCCCGTTGTCAGCCCTCGCCCTTCAACTCCATCCGAAGCCTCCTCCTGACTCTTCGGCAAAGAGAAGGCAACATCAAGCCGCCTGTAGCCTCCAACAGGTATGTCGACAGGACGAGCCACGTCCTTGGAGCGGTACGGATCATCGAATGCCCAGTGCAAATTGTATTGGGTCAATCTCCCTCTATCATCAGGATAGAGCAGGGTGAGCCTGCCCACGCACTCGCGCGCTGTGCTCTCTCCACGGTTCCATACCCGGACACAGCAGAATCCCGCCCGCTGACCATCAGCGAAGGTGTAGGCTCCCTGATCTTCAGAGCTCTTGGGGTCGAATTCAAGAACCAGCACGGCTGGTGTCTCTTGTGCTTCAGGCCTCTTGTTCGAGTTCAGTCTAATCTCGGACCAGTCGTCCCTTTTCTCCTGTACATGACGAGGCAGTTCGAGCACCAGAGATGGAGAGAGTGTCTGTAACTCGTCGATGATCTTGCTGATGGTTCTTACATCAGGAGCTGACTGGCCCTCCAATCGACTGTCTTGGTATAGTCGCGTGTCGATTTCCCTCTGGATGGCCTCGAGTTTGTGCCCCAGCTTGGAGTACAAATCCCAGATG
>JAZFSU010000316.1:0-2825 GCA_036446335.1 Dehalococcoidia bacterium
CATAGAAGGAACTATCTCCTCCAATTGGACCAGCAATCACTTTTCGCTATGTCACGGCGATATGTATGGCGCACGATAGTATGTTCACCGATTAGTGCACACATGTTCCCTTTTCCAGCCCGCGGTCTCAGGCGCTCCTCAAACATACAGAGAAGAAAGTCCGCCCGTCATCACGAGCGGACCATAGTCTCGATAGGTGTGTGAGAAGGGCATCTGAATACAACACAGAAGATCAAATCAGTGCATCGAAGGTGCTCCGAAAGGGGAGATGGATGGCAAAGCTTCAGTGAATGGGGATGCTGGCAGTGCTCCACCGGCCACGTCACGTGCCGCCCCCGCCAAACTAGGATGGCCCTCGCCCATCGTGGCGCCAGGGAGTGGTCAAATGAAGAGGGGCGTGAACTGGAAAGGTATCACGCGAAAAGTAGCGCGTGCGGCCCCGAAGGGCTTCGGATCATCGAATGTCTGTGGCGGGCGTGCGTTTGTTGGCTCAGGCATAGAGTATTTGCCTCCCAGGCGGAGAGTCGTGGGTTCGAATCCCATCACCAGTCCCAGCTTGGAGAACCGGTGGTTTCCTGGAGGGGAGCCCCTTTTGTTTGCCCCAAAGCAAGGTTCATCGGCTGAGCTATGGACGGCGACATTGTGGACGACATCGCCCTCTTCTGCAACAGGCGTGATCTGGGTGTGACCAAAGTGTGATGTGGGCGTAGCGCTGTGAGGCGTATCTGCGCTTGCTTCGTCTGTCGGGTGCAGATGCGACTGGCCGACTTGCAGGCGCAGCGACAGTCCCCCTCACGGTTCCCCAGTACTATTTTCCCATCAGCAACCACCCGAAAGGAGCATTGTAAGCTTGATCGTGACAGTGCTAGTGTTTGAGGAGGATGGCCAAGGTGTGACCACTTGGCTTCGATACGGGACGTGAGTCGAGACGCTGGGTGGCGGGGAATCCGCGCGATCCGAGCGCACTCTCCTGCATTGCGCAGGCCGGAGACCCACGAGAATCGTGGCCCCGGGGTACCCTAGTCTGAGCCCGGCGAACTCAGCGGACCGCGTCAGTGAACGCGTAGGTGACGAGAGAGTATGGAAATCCCGTTTCGATCTCCGCAAACAGGAACCCCATCCGACGTCGTGGGCGGTTGGGGGGCACTGCGAAGGCCATTGAGCCAGGCAGGGACGTCGGTCATCTTCCTGGCCGCTTCCCTGATTCTCTACTGCCTGCTCCCCTACTACCCGACAGCGATGTCGCTACTGTTGGCGCTGGTGCCGGCGGCCCTTGGTTATCGTTGGCCTGCTGCCGCGCTGTCTCTGATGCTCCTTTTCGCCGCACCCGCCTACTCATACCAACTTGGTGGCGAGCCGTGGGCGGCATGCGCCGCGGTGGGGATGGCAGCCGTGTTCCCGCTGTGCGTTCGCTGGCTGCCAGGCGCGCTCATCGGTTGTCTTGCAGGAGTAGTGGCCGGCACCCTCATGCTGACGCCATACTTCTACCTGTCGCTGCCTCTGCTCGCAGGTGTCACACTGGTTCGACCCAGGGGGGCAGCCATCGGCGGACTCGTTGCTGTATCGGTATTCCTTGCCTTGTACATGCCGTTCCTGTTCCTCCAGCAGGCCCCTGCATCACCAGGCGAGACCGTCCCCTTGTTCGCGCAGGTCGACTACGCGCAGCAACCGCGGCTTGATCATATTGGCCCGGACGCTCTCAGGGCTGCGCTACGGGGACCGACGGACAGCGGCGTAGCGGCGACCACTGGTTTCTCTCCCTATTTCGTTGATGGATGGAGCGGTTTCGCACTGGTCATCGCCATGTTGGCAGCATTCGTAGCCATCCCGTCAACACTCGGTCTCTCCAGACTCACCAGGGGGTCGAGCGTCGCGCTTCGCGCGCTGACGCCGCTGCTTTCTCCGCTCACGGCGGGGCTGGTGTTTCTCGTACCGCTGCTACTCCTCAGGGGGCCTCTCGGCTATCACACCGGATTCGATGAATGGGAGAGCATTGCCACTCTGGCTGGTGTTGTGCTGGTCCTAGGTGGAGTTGCTCTCGCTACAGAGATCTGCCTGCACCGGCGCAGCTGGAGATCGGGGCTGGCAGGCTCTCTGTCAGCGCTTCTGCTGGAACTGCGTGAGCCTCTGAAGGTCACCGGAGAGCGTCTCCAGCAGGTTGCCTCAGTATGTCACAAGGTGGATCTCGAGAACGAGAAGTCGTCCCTTTCCCGGTGCGAAGAGCAGGTTGCTCTCGCGACGGAAGGCCTGGGCGTCATGAGACTGAGGGCAATGCATATGCGGCGGAACGAACTCTTGAGCATACCGTCGAGACTCCTCAACCTTCAACTCGGGATCGAGTCGAAGCTCTTCAGGCATCTCGATGACAGCGGGAATGACTTCAAAGATGCGGTTGACGGCGCGCGTGAGCTGGGTGTGATGGACTCCCAGGAAACTGCACGCATGGTGTCCTTCGCTCACAATGCCCATGATTTCGACAGCGCTCTTGGGGCACAGCGAAGGCTTAACGGCGTCTTTGGAGAACTCGCGGGCAGGCTGGTCAAAGCCGGCGACATGGTAGCTGCCATCGTCAAGGCAGAGTTCGATCCAGAGCTGTCGCTGCCCACCATAGACATCAGCCATGGCTTTCTCGACAGGGGCCAGTTCGATGAGGCAGCGCGAATCATCTTGGAGGATCTGCGAATCGTAGATGGCAGTACAGAGAATCACATAGCCGGACTTGCCGACAGAACCATCGGTACGGCTGACAGCCTTCGAGAGATCATTGACACCCGGCTGGTCGCGATGTCCGAGCTGATCGGGGATTCTCAATCGATCGCTAGATG
>JAZFSU010000317.1:0-8897 GCA_036446335.1 Dehalococcoidia bacterium
AGTGGCAGCTTGAGGATCTGGCATTCCGGTATTTGCAGCCGGACACGTATCATGAGATTGCCAGGCTGATTGCCTCACGCAGGGTCACCAGGGAGCGATACGTTGCCAAGGTGAGTCGGATACTCAGCGAAGAGCTGGTGAAGGCGGATGTGAAGGCAGAGGTCTTGGGGAGGCCAAAAAGCATATACAGTGTATATACCAAGATGGACAGGTATGCCGCCCAGGGGAAGGAATTCACTGACATCCACGATCTGTTGGGCGTTCGCGTGTTCGTGGAGAGCATGCCAGACTGCTATAGCGCCCTTGGAGTTGTCCACAGTTTGTGGCATCCAATACCAGGGCAGTTCGATGACTTCATTGCCAGCCCAAAAGAGAACATGTATCAGGGGCTCCACAGCAGTGTAATGTGTCTTGATGGAAGGCCGTTGGAAGTTCAGATTCGGACGCATCGCATGCATCGCATAGCTGAATATGGAGTGGCGGCCCACTGGAAGTACAAGGAGGGTGCGAAGAAGGACGTAGCCTTCGAAGAGAAGATAGCGTGGCTCAGGCAGCTCATGGAATGGCAGCGGGAACTGAGCGGGTCAGCCTTCATAGAATCCATAAAGACTGACATCTTCCAGGATCAGGTGTACGTCTATACGCCGAAGGGTGAGATAAAGGAGTTGCCCCGGGGCGCTACCCCCCTCGATTTCGCCTATCGCATACATACGGACGTGGGACACCGTTGCATCGGGGCAAAGGTCAACGGCAGGATGGTCTCTCTGGACTACCAACTTCGCAACGGCGATACTGTGGAGATCATGGCCACCAAGTCGGACCGTGGGCCGAGCTTGGATTGGATCAATCCTAACTCGGGCTACGTGAAGACTCACCATGCGCGAGAGAAGATCAGGCAATGGTTCCGGCGTCGTGAGAGGATAGAGAACATCGACCGGGGAAGGACGATATTGGAGAAGGAACTACGTCGTCTCGGGGTTAGCTTTGCTGATCGAGGTAGAATCGCTGGCCTGTTCAAGTTCGAGGGGATGGAGGACTTCCTGGCCGCTATCGGGTGTGGTGACATCGGCCCACATTTGATTGCCGCAAGGATCCTGGGGACTGACGAACGGACCCATCCCCATCCGGCACCATCGCCAGCCAAGTCACCGGAGACCTCGGCAGTTCAGGTCCTTGGAGCCGGCGACCTCTTGACTCATATCGCGCCGTGCTGTCAGCCGGTCCCCGGAGACAAGATTGTGGGCTTCGTCACCCGTACGCGAGGCGTAACCATTCACCGTAAGGACTGCGCCAATGTCCTGAACGAGGACGAGAAGGAGAGGCTGGTCAGGGTGGCTTGGGGAAAAGCGGGACTTTCTTTTCCGGTTACCCTCCGTGTCGAGGCATGGGACCGGGTTGGCCTGCTGAGGGACGTTACCTCTCTGGTATCCAGTGAGAAGGTCAACATTACAGCGGCCTCGTTCGATGAGCGGAACGACGAGACTCTGGCGATCTTATTGACTATGGACATCACCAATATTGGACAGCTCGGGCGACTTTTCTCCAAGCTTGAAGGTGTCCCCGGTGTCACCAATGTGACTCGCAACTCAGAGGGCAAGCGCGAGGAATAGGTGGAATGCCTTTGTGGAAAAGGGTCGCTTCGACACACAATTGAAGGCGCTCCCAGCCAGGCCCGGAGTCTACCTCTTCAAGAGTGACACAGGCAAGGTGCTCTACGTTGGCAAGGCAGCCAGGCTGCGGCACCGTGTCAGGTCCTATTTCGGCACTCCTCATGCGCTTGCGCCCAAGACCCGGAGTATGGTGGCCGAGGCGCAGGACCTCGATTTCATAGTCACTGACACTGAGCAGGAAGCCATTATCCTGGAAAACAATCTTATCAAGAGGCACCATCCTGTCTACAATATCAACCTGAGAGACGACAAGAGCTTTCCATACATCAAGGTCTGCCTTAACGAGGAGTGGCCCCGTGTGTTTTCTACCAGGCGCTTTGAGAATGACGGTGGCCGCTATTTCGGGCCATACGCGAGCGCCAGATCCGTTCGCAAGACGCTCTCCCTCCTCAAAGGTCTGTTCCGGTATTGCTCCCCCAGGGGTGTCATCACTGCCACAAAACCGCGTCCGTGCTTCGACTTTCACATCCATCGCTGCCTCGGGGCCTGCAGCGCTGAAATATCGAAGGAAGAGTACCGTGAGGCTATCGGGCGGGTCGTTCTTTTCCTGGAGGGAAAACAGGACGCAGTAATCCGAGACCTCCGCCGCAGGATGACTGACGCCGGTGCCGCTCTTGAGTTCGAGAAGGCGGCGTTGCTGCGGGACCAGATAGATGCGGTGCGGAGAGTCGCGGAGGAACAGAAGATTGTGTCGCCGACTCGGAACGACGAGGACGTGATTGCTGTCGCGAGGGAGCGAGACCTATCTTGCGCACTGATATTCTTCATTCGCGGAGGCAAGCTGATCGGCAAGGAGCAGTTCATTCTGGACGGGACGAGCGATGAGGATCTTGGCCAGATCCTTGCCAGCTTCATTCAGCAGTACTACGGCCGGGCTTCATACGTACCCTCCCTCATAGCGCTTCAGACCGAGCCCAACGATGTACAGATGATATCAGGATGGCTCGCATCTAGGCGGGGAAGCAAGGTAGCCCTTAAGGTGCCTCAGCGCGGGGAGACGAGGAGACTGGTGAGCATGGTGGCGGAGAACGCCGCACAGTCACTGGAACAGATGAAGGCAAAGTGGATGGCCGATACCGGCAAGACCGGCGCCGCGCTAATGGAGCTCTCGAGTCACCTTCAGCTACCGTCGCCGCCCCGTAGAATCGAGTGTTATGACATATCGGACATCAGGGGCACGTCAGCCGTGGGCAGCATGGTAGTTTTCGACAATGGCAGACCGAGATCATCCAGCTACAGGCGTTTCAAGATAGAATGCGTAGCTGGTGTTGACGACTATGCTATGATGCGAGAAGTCTTGCGCCGTCGCTTCAAGCGGTTGGGGCAGAACGACGGTAGTTCATGGGCGGCAAGGCCGGATCTTGTAGTGATAGATGGCGGCAGAGGACACTTATCGTCCGCCCTGGAGGCCGTGAGGGGACTGGGCATCAACGACCTGCGCATTATCTCACTTGCCAAGGAGAATGAGGAAGTCTTCCTGCCTGGAGTTCTGCAGCCTCTCGTTCTGCCCCGGAACTCGCAGGCGCTCTATCTCCTACAACGCCTTCGGGATGAGGCGCATCGCTTTGCGCTGTCGTATCACGTTAAGCTGCGGCGCAAGACATCCTTTTCGTCAGTTCTGGACGTGCCAGGCATCGGACCGAAGCGGAGGAAGGCCCTGATCAATCGATTCGGCACAATTCGAAGTATCAGAGATGCTTCGATAGAAGAGTTGGCGGCCGTACCGGGGATGACGCGCCCCCTGGCGGAGCGGGTCAGGGGTCATCTCCAGCCCCTCTGATGCTCCTCTAGCGAGATTGACACGATGACGGCACTCTATGAGTTGGTCGGTTGCCCGACACGGCAAGCCCCTGCAGAGGATGGTGAGTTAGCGCAATGAATGAGTCCACCCAGGTCATTCGAGTCACGCTGTGGGGCTCGTGCGTCAACCTGGTGCTCGCGGGAACGAAGCTGGCTGTCGGCATCGTCGCGGGGTCAGCAGCGCTCGTTGCTGATGCGATGCACTCAATATCCGATTTCTCCACTGATCTTGTCGTAATCCTCGGCATCAGGCTTTCCGACCGTCCTGCCGACCAAAGCCACTCGTACGGTCATGGCAAGTATGAGACAGTTGCCGCGTCCGTCATAGGGTTCGTGCTCGTGGGAGCCGGGGTGTATCTGGCATCGAGGGCTGGACTCTCGCTTTATCGACAGGAGGAGAACTTCCCAGGATATTCCGTGATCGTGGTGGCTGCCATATCGATTGTAGCGAAGGAGGCAATCTACCAAGTCACACAGAGGATCGCGCAGAGGGTCAAGAGTACAGTGCTGAGCGTCAACGCCTGGCATCACCGCTCCGACGCCCTGTCGTCCGTGGCTGTGCTGGTCGGGGGGATCGCCGGCGCCGTGGGGTGGGGCCACGGGGATCAGGTAGCGGCGATAGCGATCGGAGTCATGATCGCTGGAGTGGGCCTGAGTGCTCTCTGGAAGGTATTCGTCGAGCTCTGCGAGGGCTCCATTTCCTCCGGGGAGCAGAGGGCGATAGTTGAGGCCATTCAGAGTGTGTCGGGGATTGCAAGCTGGCACCGTCTCCGGACGCGTCTGGTCGGGAGGCAGGTGTTCATGGATGTCCATGTGCGAGTTGACCCGCACCTTTCCGTCGCTGAGGGGCACCTCATCTGCAGCATCGTTGAAAGAAACATCGCGCAGTCTGTGGATCGGCCTATCAATATCGTCGTTCACTGTGAGCCGGAGGCCAGTCCCAGCAAGACGGACGATTGAGAGGGAGATACCGTGGGCTCGGTCAGAATTCTGTGCTGGAATGTGAATGGAATAAGGGCAGCTTCCCGCAAGGGATTCCTGGACTGGCTCCGTGAGGAGTCTCCCGATATCCTTTGCGTTCAGGAGACGAAGGCCCACCCTGACCAGTTGGACCCCGAGCTGTTGCAGCCGCAGGGCTACCATGTTTCCTGGAATCATCCCGAGACCAGGGGATACTCGGGGGTCGCCACGTTCTCCAAGGCCCAGCCGCTGAAAGTCGGTTGTGGATTCGGGGTGGAGATGTTAGATGCGGAAGGCAGGGTCGTAGTCACCGAATACCCCGATTTCGACCTGTTCAATGTGTACTTCCCAAACGGGAAGAAGAACGAGGAAAGACTCAGGTAGAAGCTGGATTTCTACAATGCTTTCTTGGAGCACGTCGACGCGTTGAAGGCTCAGGGCAGGAGGCTGGTCGTCTGCGGCGACTACAATACCGCACACAAACAGATCGACCTGGCGAGGCCGAAGGAGAACGAAAGAGTCTCAGGATTCCTGCCAGTCGAAAGGGAATGGATGGACAAACTTGTCGCTCACGGCTACGTCGATACGTTTCGTCATTTCAACAGGGAACCACACCAGTACACATGGTGGGACCTGAAGACGCGGGCCAGAGAGAGAAACGTTGGCTGGAGAATAGACTACGTCTTCGTGTCGGAGAACCTCCTGCCCTCGGTGTCAGAGGCATTCATACTGCCTGGGGTGATGGGCTCGGACCACTGCCCTCTCGGCGTGGTGCTGGAGACAGCGTAGGCAGGCCCTTTGCCGATACTCTATGCCATAGGCCTTCCCACGTCAGATTCGTGCCTGGGTCGGTACTGGCCAACCTCCAAATCCCGCTTCGCTTCATCTTCTCGGCCCTGCATCGACAGAGCGATCCCGCGGTTGAGATAGGCCTTGACGTACTTCGGGTTGAGCCATATAGCCTTGCTGTAGTTGACAACGGCACCCTCAAGCCTGTCTTTCTCGTGTAGCTCCCAGCCGATACTGTGATACACGTCGGCGATGAGCTCAGCGTCTCCCCATTCAATCCTCAGAGGGCTGTCGAGGTAGTCCTTGCTGTCAAAGCCGTCAGGAAAGATGTTGTCTATGTCTGTTCGCTTCCGCCCGCTCACGAGCGTGGAGATCACGTGTGATAGTCTGCCTGCCACAGCTTCGAGGTACACAGCTTGCACATCGAGGCCCAGCCTCTGCGCGAAGACATTGTAGAGCAGCGTCAGGCCTAGGCAATTGCCAACCTTTGCCGCGCGGGGATCAACCTGGGCATCGATGACCTCAGTCAGGCGAAAGCTGCCGCCCGATTCATTTCTGCCGGCCTTTGTTGTCCACAGCCAGTCGAAGAGAGACCTTGCCTTGCTCAGAGCGCTCCCTGCCCCCACGGCGGAGGGCAGCTGTTGACATAACCCCTCGATCCGTGACATATATCGCTCAAGCTCGGCCTGATTGCGGGCACCAGATGCAACAAGCGCCCCGCGAGCCAGGTCGAGGGTCTGCCCCGCCAGCACGCTTTTCTCCAGGACGGTCAGCCTTGGCTCCATCACCCCTAAGTTTAACACCGGATGCGCTGAACCCAAAGAAGGCGTGTTTCCAATGTCATGATCCGCTTGATATAATATGGCGGCGCGGAGGTGCCCTTGTTTAATCTTGCTGCGGACATGGAGGCCTATCAGGCAGGCAAAGTCCTGGCGCTCATCCGGGATGTGGGCGCTGCTGCTGAGGGACACTCCGTTTATCTCGTGGGAGGAGTGGTGAGGGACCTGCTCCTGGGCCGCTCCACTCTCGACGTCGACCTGACGGTCGAGGGCAATGCCCCGTCCCTCGCCCGAAGGCTCGGCAAGCTTTTGGACGGGAAGGTAGTCACGCACCCCCGGTTCGGCACAGCCACATTCAAGCGGGGTCCTGTCAGCCTGGATTTTGTGACCGCGCGGTCCGAGATCTATGCCAGACCGGGAGGACTGCCAACGGTGTCGGCTGGGACGATTCAAGATGACCTGGCTAGGCGCGACTTCACCATAAACGCCATGGCGATCCATCTTGCCACTCAGCGTTTCGGCGAACTCATTGACCCTCACAAGGGAAAACGTGATGTTGACCGAGGTCTGATCAGGGTCCTGCACCGAGAGAGCTTCAGAGACGATCCGACGCGGATCTGGCGCGCTCTCAGATATGAACAGCGGCTCGACTTCAGGCTGGAGGAGCGCACTGAACATCTGCTGCGCTCCGATGCCCCAACTATGGAAAGCGTGAGCGGCGACCGGCTGCGCCACGAACTCGAGCGCATCTTGCAAGAGGAACGCCCAGAGAAAGTGCTCTGCCGTGCAGAGGAACTCGGCGTGCTGGATCAGCTAGTGCCCGGACTCGAGGGTGACGGCTGGCTGGCAGGTCGGTTCGACGAAGCACGTCAGGCAAGTCCGGATGCCAAACCCGCTATTGAACTCTATTTGGCGTTGCTTGCGTGGCGACTCGAAGACGAGAAGCTGCGGCAGTTCGCCGAGCGACTCAGGTTCGGTGGAGAGGCCGCCAAAGTCCTGAAGGGCGTGATGCGCCTCAGGCAAGACCTTCTGAGACTGGGAGGACCCGGTTTGGTGCCCAGCGCGATCTGCGGATTGCTCGATCCTCACTATACGTTGGTGATCATGGCCGGGGTCTTGGCAACAGACTCGCACGTGGTGCGCCAGCGACTAGAGGCCTATCTCGCTGACCTCAGGTTCGTTGCCCCTTCTCTGGACGGCAACGACCTCAAAGCGATGGGCGTGCCAGCTGGCAGGAAACTCGGCTGGCTCCTGCAGGCTCTGAAGGACGCCAGACTTGATGGCAAGGTTGCGACCACGGAGGAGGAAGAGGCTCTCGTTCGGCAGTGGATTGGCGAGTCGTGAGGACTGAGGGGAAGCGCTTGCAGGAATGCTGTCACGTCTGCGGCAGGCCCCTCGATGACGTGTATGCCGTGCATTGCTCCGTTTGCGGCAGGGACATCCACTTCGAGCCGGGCGCTCCCGAGGGAGAGAACTGTGCCTTCGTTGACGCTCGGCTTAACATCTGCGGGCTTTCCTTCATATGCAGCGCCTGCCTGGGTCGGCAATCTACAGCTTCTGACAACCCGGTGCGATAGTGCCGCATTCCCGCATGTGTGCCAACCCTTCGAATGTCCGGCAGCATTACGTCACAAGCCAGCGCTGCAAGCCATCCGCTCCACTATGGCGGCGATGTGCTTGGCGCCCAGGACGAAGTCAGCGAGACGGATGTGCTCGTCCGGCGCGTGTGGCCCGGACCCCGGGTACATCACCCCCACCAGCGCTGTAGGTAGCCCCAGCGTATCGGTGAACGAGTACATGGGCCCGCTTCCCGCCATCGTCGGGACGATGACAGGGTCTGCACCGTACACCTCCCGTGCTGCGCCGGCAACGACATGCGCGAACCGGGAACTGAGAGGCGTGCGAGCGGGGTTCTCCCCTTCGCTACCGGGGACAATGGATATGTCGCTGAACCCGTGGCGGTCCAGGTGATTGCGAAGCTTGGCCAGAATGTCGTCGGGGCGCTGGTCCGGAACCAGGCGAAAATCGACCTTTGCCCTGGCAACACATGGGAGGACGGTCTTGGATCCCGCCCCAGTGTAGCCCGAATCGATGCCGCAAATGGTGCACGTCGGCGCGAGGAGGTGACGCGATTTGTAGTCAAAACCCGTCACTCCCATCACGAATTCCTCCAGTCCAAGGCTCTGCTTTGTCTCTTCCTCATCCAGCGGCGCCGACCGGATCACCTGGATCTCCTCGGGGGTTGGGGGCAGGACAGCGTCATAGAAGCCGTCAATACGAATGTTTTCATGAGCGTCCTTCATGGACGCCAGGGCCCAAATGAGGCGCCAGGCCGGATTGGGTACAACCGTGGCCATCGAGGAATGCAGGTCCAGTGACGCACCGCGCGCCTCCAGCTCCACGTAGAGGATGCCCTTTAAACCGAGACTGATGACCGGGTCGTTGCTGCAGTTAACTCCACCGCACTCCCATATGCAGGCGTCAGCGCTCAGAAGCTGCCGGTTCTCGCTCACGAAATCGGCAATGTTTGGGCTTCCGATCTCCTCCTCGCCCTCGATGAGGAACTTCACCGAGATCGCCAGCTTCCCCCGTACCTGCCGGATCGCCCTGATCGCGAGCAGCCGGGCCACTATGTCACCCTTGTTGTCGGAGACACCTCTTGCCCTGAGGTTGCCGTCGTACTGAGTGGGTTCGAAAGGGGCCGATGTCCAGAGATCGAGGGGCTCGGGAGGCTGGACGTCATAGTGATTGTAGAAGAGCAAGCACCGGTCGGAGACCCCTGCGACCTCCCCGTAGACGAGGGGATAGCCCCCCTTTGGGTTGGGCACCTCTCGAGCGTCGATGTCATACTCCCTCATGATCCTGATCAGCAACTCGACCGTCTCAACCATGCCAACGC
>JAZFSU010000318.1:0-6074 GCA_036446335.1 Dehalococcoidia bacterium
AGCAATCTCATTATCATCCCTCGGAGCTTGCTTCGGCACTCGGTACCTTCGCAATGACGTGGAGATGTAGCATCATCAACCTGGTTTTCAATCGCTATTTCCGGGTTGTCTGCCAGGGTAGACTGATGCCCCAATCCAGAAGCAAGAACGATTCGTTCCACACCGTCATCTTGGTTGCCAGTGGGCTCCTAAACCCTATGCCCCAACTTCTGAGCAAACCGAACGTGGGCGATGCAGGACTTGAACCTTGAAGGGCAGCGACGGGGCTGCCCCGCTCTTCTGCGGCACATCAGCGTGCCCAATGTACTGCGTGCCGCAGCGCTCGGCTGGCCAGTGCCTTCACATTGAAGCGGCGCTCACCCGGTTTGCTGCGGGGCTGCGGTTGATTCCTGTGCGTGCCGTGTGCCTATTTCCTCCCGGCCCTTGCTACGCTGGCCGGGATAATGAGTGCGCCTCCGACAATCTGCAGCAAAGCGTCCTCGCTTTTCGCGCAGGCCTCCTTGACAGCCAGCAGAGCCTTGGCTGCCACGGTCTCCTCCCAGAACCAGTCGCTGAGCACCCTGGCGGATGGTGATTCCTGGCCGGGCTGAGCGGTGATCCCCTCGAAGTAGAAGGCCTTCAGGTCGCTGGCTGCGAGATTCAATGTGTACGCCAGAGGGATATCCTCACGGGGATTCTCGGGCAGATTGCCTTCAAGAAAGGAGCAGATGAAACCGCCAAGGGAATCCAGATCGAGCCCGCTCACACCCAGTGTTGTGCGTTCGCGTCTCCTGACCGCCGTGTCATACCAGGGTCGCATTGACGTCATTTCTCTCTTAAATGCCGCACACAATCGCTCTGTCTCCGTCAGATTGACCTGTTCCCGGGCGAAACTCACCGGGCAAGCCAGCGTCGTGATCGGGCTGGCGGAGGCTGGCGCATCTTCAGGGTAATCTTCAAGCACCGGACCGCTCGGCGCCTCAAGAAGCTTCAGAGCGGCAAGAAGTACCCGTTTCTGGAAGGGCGGATCATTGGGCGCGCCGAGAGGCCGTCCAACTTCAAAAGACACCCACAGGGCTCGCGGGGGCTTTATGATTTCCGTGTGCAGACGGATAAGGCTGATCTGTGTGGTGGGCACCCCCTCTCCTTCAAAGAAATGCGCCAGCACGCCGACGGCGCGCGTACACAACGGTCAGACAGGTATGAGGAGAACTGCATCAACCTTGTCTTTTCTCAGAAGCGTGGCGACACTGCGTACTTCTTGCTCCATAGCCATCTGATCATGTGCGCCCATAAACGAGTAATGATAGTCGGAGACGCTACCTATGCACCCCTCCTCCGCAAGCTCACGAAGGCGATCGATGGGGAAAACGACGTTCCAGTCCTGCTGGAAGCCGGTGCGGTCGAAATTCGCGGATACGTGGGTCATCACAAGATCACTTGCCTTGATGTCACCCGGGATAATGCGGTAGCAGTCGCCGGGGTCAAGCGTGAAGGGCCGGTCGCCGCGAGTGTGCAGTCCCGCTGTAGAGACTATTGCCACTCGTCTCCTGCTCAGGGGCGGGCCTTCGACCCACGGGTGGGTCTGGAATACGGGGCATTGAAGCTCTTCGTGTAGCTTTCTTTCTGCCGCGCTCATTTGTTCAAGACGAGCCATAGTCAAACCTCCCGGGCGGGTTGGTTCCCTGAGTTCATCATAGCAGGTTGGCGAGAACGAGGACGCAGCCAGTTACGTACGCTTTTCATCGTATATCCAGTCGATCAGGAACTGCTGAAAGGGTAGCACGTGCCCTTGAACAAGTAAAGGACGCTAGCTACAACGGGTCTACTCCGCACTCCTGCGGAACATCAGCGTGCCGAAGGTTATGCCCAGCGCGGCCCATGCGGCCAGCACCAGGAGTGACCGCCACAGGTCGTCCCATATGTATCCTCTCAGGACCAGGTCGCGCACGCCGACCACGGCGTGGTCCACGGGGTTGAACTGCCTGACGCTGTCGAGCCAGCCTGGCAGCAACTCGGATGGCATCATGGTCGATGAGAGGAACATAGTGGGCAGCGTGAAAAAGTTGATGACACCCATGAGGGGTTCCGGGCGTTTGAGCAGGAGGGCAAGCCCGTTGGAGAATGCGGCGAACCCCAGCCCGAGCATTGATACCATGGCTAGTGACAACAGCACCCCGGGCACGCCCGTTGCTATGTGTACACCCATTATCACGGAAATGGTGAAGATAATAATCGCCTGAATGACGAGAACCACCATGGAGGCGATGACACGGCTTGTTATGATAGAGACCCGCGTCACGGGCGTGGCCAGCATCTTGGATAGTATGCCCATGTCTATGTCGTGCAGCATGCCGAAGCCCGCCCAGGCCGAGCCGAACATCACCGTCATCACCACCACGCCGGGGGCGAAGAACTGCAGATAGCTGGTGGTGCCCAGGCCGGGAATGGCGGTAAACATATCGGACAGCGACTTGAAGACCTGGGTGAACAGCACCAGCCACACTATCGGCTGGATAAGGTTGATGAATATCCATATTTTCATGCGGACCTGCGTCCGCAGGTGGCGCATTACCTGAAACCAGATATCGGCCAGGAGGTTCATCGGAGCCTCCTGGTACGCTTTCGGCTCATCTCAGCGTAGGTGGTGGCCCTGCCCTCCTCGGCGCGTATCGTGTGCCCGGTGTACTTCAAGAACACGTCGTTCAGTGACGGCCGCGAGACGGACAGCGAGTCGACCTCGATGCCCTCGCTGGCCAGAAGACGCATAATGCCGGGCACCGCCGACTCGCCTTTGTTCACATAAACCGCCAGCTTGCCGTCAGTCACCTGCGTGCCGGTTACGAATGGTTTGCCGGACAGGGCTGACTCGGTGCGTCTGATGAACTCTTTGCACTCTTCATCAACGGTGGTGCATGGTGATAGAGTGACCACGTCGCCGCCGATGGACCGCTTCAGCTCGTCAGGGGTGCCCATGACCATTATCTTGCCCAGGTCCATGATGGCTACGCGGTCGGCCAGCCGGTCGGCTTCCTCCATGTAGTGGGTTGTCAGGAATATCGTCACGCCCATAGCTTTGGCCAGATTGATGATATAGTCCCAGATGTGAACCCTGGTCTGAGGATCAAGCCCCACGGTTGGCTCATCCAGAAAGATCAGCTGGGGCTGGTGGATGAGCCCCATTGCGATGTCAAGCCGCTTGCGCATGCCCCCGGAGTATGTGGAGACCAGCCTGTCCTCCTGGCCCGTCAGGTCAACGAGCTCGAACAGCTCCTTCACCCTTTGCTTGATGGTCCTGCCATCCAGCCTGTAAAAGTGGCCGTACAGCGTGAGGTTCTCCCTGCCGGTGGCGTGCTCGTCCACCCCAACGTCCTGGGCCACATAGCCGATGTTCTTGCGCACCTCTGCCGGGTCCTTGTGGATGTCGAAGCCGACGACCACAGCAGTTCCCGAGGTGGGCTGGAGAAGAGTGTTCAGCATCTTGATGGTGGTGGTCTTGCCGGCACCGTTCGGGCCGAGAAAGCCGAAGATCTCTCCTGCCTTGATCTCAAAATCGACCTCGTCAACTGCTCTAATGTCTCCGGGGAAGACCTTGGTCAGCTTGCTGGTTTCTATGATATTCAAGGTTATCCTCCGCCTGACAAATGACAATCAGTACTGCTTACTACAGATTATTACATTCGAAGACGAAGCACAAGAGCAGCACGATCGAGGTTATTATGGATAAAATTCCTCTCCCTCGATGGGAGAGGCCGGGTTGCAAAACTTAGCGGCGTTCGGTCAAACGCCCCACGCTGGTGCCCCTTTTGATCACGCTATTCGTCCTCGAAGGACCAAGTGTGCTTGGACTGGGGGAGCTCAGAGGGGTAGAATAGAAACTGAAACGTTGGATAGAATTGTAGAAGAGCTTGAGAAAAGCCGTGCTTTCGCAAGAGGAGGACAGTGACACGACTGAAGAGACTGTTTGAGCCCATCAGAATCGGCAGCCTGGAACTGAAGAACAGGATAAAGATGCCGGCATTGGCCATGGTGCCGCCGGGATCGGAGGATGCGGTATTGAACCGCGTGAAGGCCTTCTATGTTGAGAGGGCCAGGGGCGGCGTAGCCCTTATGGGCGTGAGCTGTACCCCCACCAGGCTGACCCAGGACCCCATGTTCGGCCTGTACGATGACCGGTTTGTCGATAGCCTCAGGGAGCTGACTGGTGCCGTTCACGACCACGGGGCGAGAATCTACGCGCAGATGGGCGTTGGCTACAGTTGGGCGTTCGGCGATGGCCCGGTTGAGGTCGTTGGTCCCTCAGGGGTTTCTCTTTCGGGGCGTCCCGGAACTCCTTTTCGGCTTGGCGGGCCTCTGGAGCCGACTGCGCCGCGGGCCCTTTCGGTTGACGAGATTCATCGGATAGTGGAGGCCTATGGCGATGGAGCCCGGAGGGCGCGCGAAGCGGGGTTCGATGCCGTTGAGGTAATAGCCGGCGTCGGCTATGTCATAGCGCAGTTCCTGTCGCCGCTGACAAACAAGCGGACCGACGAATTCGGTGGCAGCCTGGAGAACAGAATGCGGCTGCTGCTGGAAATAATCGAAAACATGAAGAAGAAGGCGGGGCTTGATTTCGCCTGCACCTGCCGGCTCAGCGGGGCTGACTTGCTCGAAGGAGGGTATACCATTGAGGATACGGCGAGGATGGCCTGGATTCTGGAGAGGGCCGGGGTTCACGAGATAGATGTGATGTCCGGCTGGCATAATGCCCCGGTTCCAATCGTACAGACTGACGTGCCTCAGGGTGCCTGGGCGTACATGTCCGAAGCCGTCAGGAAGGCGGTGAGTGTTCCCGTGGCCGCCGGCACTCAAATCCAGGATGTTATGGTTGCGGAGAAGGTGCTGGCTGAAGGCAAGGCTGACCTGGTGTATATGGCAAGGGCGCTGCTCGCTGACCCTGAGCTTCCAAACAAGGCCAAGGAGGGGCGGCTTGACGATATCAGGCCGTGTATGGGCTGCTGCCGCTGTATCGAGGCTGCAGATTCCCCGCCCGTATATTGCAGCGTTAATGCCAGGCTGGGTCGGGAGGCCGAATATCCTTCTGAAACGCCCGCCCCTGTGAGCAAGCGAGTGCTTGTTGTCGGCGGGGGGCCGGCCGGTATGGAGGCGGCCAGGATAGCCGCTCTGAGGGGACATCAGGTGACGCTCTGCGAGCGGGATCCGAGACTTGGCGGGACCTTGATCCTGGCCTCCATCACCAACAGGAGGCTGGGGAAGGTCGTCAAGTACCTGGATCGGCAGGTGAGGCAGCTTCCGATCGAACTGAGATTGAACACCGAGGTGACCCCTGGCTTTCTCGAGCAAATGAAGCCGGATGTGGTCGTTCTGGCTGCCGGGGGCGTGACACCTGTCCTGGAGGTTCCCGGTGGCGGCGGCATGCTCGACCATCGCCATATGAGGGAACTCTTATCCTCGGGGGTGAAGCAGATCGTCATAGTAGGCGGCGGCTTCATTGGCTGCCAGATCGCAGTGACCCTGGTAGGCCGGGGAAAGAAAATCACCATCATAGAGGAATCGAAGCGCATCGGGGCCGACGTTGGCGTAGTGCACAGGTGGGCCTGGTTGAAGCAGTTGAGGGAGGCCGGCGCCAGGCTGGAAACCGGGGCCAGAGTGATGGAGATAACGGACCGGGGTGTAGAGATCAGGCGGGACGGCTCAACCGAGTTTGTTGAGGCTGACGCGATAGTGCTGGCCGCCGGGCTTGAACCAAACACAGGATTGGCAGAGGAGCTTTCGGGCAAGGCACCCGTCGTTCATGTTATCGGCGACTGCGCCCGGCCGGGAAAGCTACTGGAGGCCGTGGCGTCTGGCTTTCTCACTGCTCAGGGGATCTAGCGCATTCTTTGGGTACGCCTTGATCCGTGAGCGTAGATTCGGGAAGCCTGCCTCCAGGGTAATGGCTAGATCTATGATCTGAGACCCTGTGGGCTCGGATGTTATTGCGTGGCGCGAAGCGCCGAAGCAATCCTAGGGATGTGGTGTGGAAAAGGGCATTAAGATTGCTTCGCTTCGCTCGTAATGGCGAAGGAAGCCTGAATTCATGGATAGACGGTGTG
>JAZFSU010000319.1:0-4368 GCA_036446335.1 Dehalococcoidia bacterium
GAGTTGCCCCTTTACGTCCAGCAAATCAGACTACGCAGACTCGTCGTCGGAGATAGTCAGCGTTGCCTCATAGAGACTACCCAGCAAGGCGTTGGTCGGTGAACTCAGTGTCAGGTCGACAGTCTCGTTGCCCTCGACAGCCTCGTCATCGACGATAGCAACGCCAAAGGTCTGGACGGTATCGCCCGGGTCGAAAGTGAGCGTACCCGAGGCGACTAGGTAATCATCGGGCGCCGTGGCCGTTCCGTTGCCGGTGGCGTACTGAACCATCACCGTCTGGGTGCTCTCAAGAGAGAGCTCCACCGTAATGGTGGCCGTGACGTTGCCCTCCTCTATGGAGTAGGTTGCCGAAGAGAAGAAGACCTCTGTCACATCGTTGTCGGAGATGGTCAGCGTTGCCGTATCGGGGCTACCCAGTGACGCGTTGCCCGGTGAGCTCAGCGCCAGGTTGACCGTCTCGTCGCCCTCGTCGATGGCGTCATCCACGATAGAGACGCCAAAGGTATGGGAAGTAACCCCCGGGGCGAAAGTGAGCGTACCCGAGGCGGCAGAGTAGTCACCGGGCTCCATTGCCGTTCCATTGCCAGTCGCGTACTGAACCGTCACCGTATCGCTGCTTCCAGGGGAGAGCTCCACCGTAATAGTAGCTGTGACGTTGCCCTCCTCTATGGAGTAGGTTGCCGAAGAGAAGAAGACCTCTGTCGTCGGCGTCGGCTGCTCTCCCGCCTTCTTGTCGTGCAGCACAATGGCCTTGGCCGCAGGCCCCAGCTTCGGATCACCGGTCGTAACCACTGTCACAAAGCTCTCACCAACCACAATGTCACCGGCCTGAGTGCCTTCGGGACGATAGACAGTATCGTTCCCGCTCAGGACGAACTCATGGGTGACATCCTTCACGTCCACTATGGCGATGGTCCCGCTGCCGCTCAGGTCCAATGCTGTAACCACGCCCGTGCGATGAGCGTGCATCGGCTCGCGCTTACCCCGAGCCGGGACAACTGAAAGCTTCTTGGCTTCGCCTCCGAACTCGCCTTCAGGATCCTCAATCACGCCACTGGCTGACACCGCCACCCGGCTGCCTTCCAGGGCCGTGATGTTTCCTTCAAGAGCATCCACGAACTCATCAATACCGACCCACCCCCGGGTCACCGCATGGATCTTGTACTTGGTCGCATCCGTCAGGCTAACGGTCACGGTCCAGCCCTGCTTGGTAACCAGGGTGATGTTTCCATCGTTAGCCGCAGTCACATCACCGAAGAAGCCGCGCTTCTTGCCCTGTCCCTGCCCTTGGCCCTGGCCCTGGCCTTTTTCCTGTCCTTGCACCTGCTCCTGTGGGCCCTTGCCAGGGTTTTCGTCGGGTGGCCCCTTGGCAAATGCGCTTCCCGCGCTTCCCAGCGCAAGTGCAATCACCACTGTCAAGACCACCGCTGCTTTAAGGTACCTCATTGTGACCCTCCTGCCAACTAGGTTTCGTCCTCTTGCCACACATGTATAACGACGGGGTCGCCGTTTTGTCAGGCCCTCCAGGACCAAAGTCTAAAGATCGCTGATCACCATCAGGACCTCTGTTACCTCATTTCCTTCCAGATCGCTCGCCACCACCTCGATAAAGTTCGGGCCCTCTTGCAGGGCCACTATTGCCGAAAAGTGGCCACCCACATCGGCTATGGTGACTTCCAGGATGCCGTCCACCGATACGCTCACTACCGCGCCTGGAGCAGTCGTGCCCCTGACCGTGACGGTATCAGCGCTCACAACGCTTTCGTCTTCCGGTTCCGATATCTCCAGCGAGAGGGACACCGGGACGGGTGTCGGCGTCACCGTGATCACTGGCGTGGGCGCCGGAGTTGTCCCTGGCGTCAGTGCGGGTGTAGGGGTGGCAACCGGAGTGATCGTCGGCGTAGCCACCGGTGTCAGTGTCAATACCGGCGTTGGTGTGGTCGTGAGCGCGGGCGTCGGCGTGGCCGTGAGTACGGGGGTCGCCGTAGCCTCGGGCCGCGGAGTGGGAGTGGCCGCAGGCGAGGGAGCTGTCTCATCCTCCCCGCAGCCGCTGAAAACGAGCACCAGCAACGCGCAGAATACAACGACCGTCTTTTTCATTTCCCCTCTTTCGCCCTCCGCCTCCACGATCATCAAGCGTACCGAGTGCCGGAACTTGGCACAAGCTTCCTCTACCCTAGTTCAGACATTACCAGACATTCAGTCAAATGCACAAGATGGCTTTTGGGCCAACGTCGATGGCCGATAGTACTGGCCAGTACTGGCCGGAGATCGAGTCGGTTGTAGCTGCCCTGGCGTGCGTACAGGGGACATCCAGCAGCGGCGCAGTCAACTTCAATCACGGTTTTTCGCGAAACGAATCGCCTGAGCCCGACATCCTGATCGCCCTGAGCAGGCGATTTCTTGCAGCGTAGCACTATTGTAGGGATAGACATGCTCTCTCTTAATGTGGTAAATTACAGCCGGAATGTTCGCCGAAATATCGAGCAAAGTCAAGGAGTGGGAACAATAACTGATGTCCAAAAAGCTAGTAATCGTCGAGTCCCCAGCTAAGGCAAGGACCTTGAGCCAGTTCTTGGGGAAAGAGTACACCGTAACGGCATCGGTGGGGCACGTGCGTGACCTTCCGGCGAAAGAACTGGGAGTCGATGTAGACAACGACTTCTCCCCGAAATACGTTGTTTCGCAGGATAAGAAGAAGGTAGTCAAGGAGATAAAGGACAAGGCGTCAAAAGCAACCGCCGTCTTTCTGGCCACCGACCCTGACCGTGAGGGGGAGGCGATCTCCTGGCACCTGGTCCAGGCCGCGAAGCTGGACAAAGCCACGCTGAAGCGAGTGGTGTTCCACGAGATCACTAAAGAGGCCATCACGGGTGCCTTCCGGCATCCGCGCGCCATCGACCAGCGCCTGGTCGACGCTCAACAGGCGCGACGCATACTTGACAGGCTCGTCGGATACAAGATCAGCCCGCTGCTCTGGAAGAGGTTTGGGAAGGGGCTCTCTGCAGGCAGAGTCCAATCGCCGGCGCTCAAGCTCATCGTTGACCGCGAGGCTGAAATCCTGGCGTTCGTCCCCGAGGAATACTGGACAATCGAAGCAGAGCTGGCCAAAGAGATGGGCAAGTCGCCGAGCTTCACAGCAGCACTCATAGGACCTGTCGGGGAGGACAAGAGCAATCTCAAGGACGGACAGCAGGCGCAGGCGCTGGTAGACGAGCTTGAGGGAGCGAGCTACCGGGTCTCCGGAGTCAAACAGAAGAAGACAGCTCGGCAGCCACAAGCGCCGTTCATCACCAGCACGCTCCAACAGGAAGCCTGGAGGAAGCTCAAGTTCAACGGCAAGCGGACCATGGCCCTCGCCCAGCAGCTATATGAGGGCCTTCCATTGGGCAAGCAGGGTTCTGTCGGGCTCATCACCTACATGCGCACCGACTCAACCACTGTCGCGTCCTCAGCCATCTCCGAGACCAGATCATACGTCGAGGAGAAGCACGGCGCCAGTTTCCTTCCGAACGCGCCTCGGCGGTTCGCCAAGAAGGTGAAGGGCGCTCAGGAGGCCCACGAGGCAATTCGGCCGACCTCTGCTCGCAGAGAGCCGGCGCAAGTCAAACCCTACCTAACAGCCGACCAACTCAAGCTCTACACTCTCATTTGGCAGCGAATGGTTGCGAGCCAGATGGCCGCAGCACAGATAGCCACAACCACCGTGGACATCGAGGCAACGTCGGCGGGGAACAAGCGAAAGTATTTGTTCAGGGTTTCAGAATCTGAGGTAGCCTTCCCGGGGTTCCTCACCCTCTACCAGGAGGGCAAAGATGATGAGGAAGACGAAAAGAAGAAATCGCTCCCGGATCTCACCAAGGGCGAGAATCTCAAGCTGTTGAGGCTTGAGCCCGACCAACATTTCACCCAGCCCCCGCACCGGTACACAGAGGCAACTCTGATCAAAGCGCTGGAGGAGTTCGGCATCGGGCGCCCCAGCACCTACGCTCCGACGCTGTCACTGATACAGGAGCGCGGCTATGTTGAGCGCAGCAATGGTAGGCTGGGGCCCACGGAGCTCGGCACGATCGTGTCTGGACTGCTCACCGAGCACTTCTCGGACATAGTAGACGTAGGCTTCACCGCCCAGATGGAGGAGAAGCTGGACCAAATCGCCAGCGGCCAACTGGAGTGGGTGCCAATGCTTCAGGAGTTCTACCTGCCTTTCAAGGATGCGGTGGACGAAGCAGCCACCGCCATTCCCAAGATCGCCGAACCCACAGACCAGACCTGCGAGAAGTGCGGCAGCCCAATGGTGATCAAGTGGGGACGCAGGGGCAAGTTCTTGTCCTGCAGCGGCTTTCCGAAGTGCAAGAACGCCAAATC
>JAZFSU010000320.1:0-9584 GCA_036446335.1 Dehalococcoidia bacterium
TGTTGCAGGTCTCCAAGAATCTCGTCATCATAGGTGAGGATGTTGAGGGAGAGGCCCTTGCTACCATGGTAGTAAACAAGCTGAGAGGCACCATCAACGTCATCGCGGTCAAGGCTCCCGGATTCGGCGACAGGCGAAAGGCCATGCTGGAAGATATAGCCATCCTCACAGGCGGAACTGTCATCAGCGAGGATGTCGGCCGCAAGATCGACTCAGCCACCGTGGAAGACCTCGGTCGCGCACGCAAAGTCGTCGCTGATAAGGACAACACAACCATCATTGAAGGTAAGGGCGCCGACGGCGCGATACAGGGGCGAATAAAGCAGATCAGAGCGCAGATCGACGAGACCACGTCTGACTTCGATCGTGAGAAGCTCCAGGAGAGGCTGGCGCGTCTGGCCGGAGGCGTCGCAATAATAAAGGTCGGCGCCGCGACGGAAGTCGAGCTCAAAGAGAAGAAGCACAGAGTCGAAGACGCCCTTTCAGCTACTCGCGCTGCCGTAGAAGAGGGCATCGTCCCCGGCGGCGGAACCATCCTGATAAGCATAATTCCCGCGCTCGAGAAGGCCAAGGCAAAGGGCGACGAGGCCACTGGCGTGAACATCGTCAAGCATGCGCTTCAGGAGCCGCTACGCCAGATCGCAGCCAATGCCGGCAAGGAAGGGTCGGTCGCCGTTGACTACGTGAAGAAAGCCAAGAAGGGAATCGGCTACGACGCCGAAAACGATGAGTACGGCAATATGGTCGAACGGGGCATCATCGATCCGGCAAAGGTGACCCGTGCGGGTCTGGAGAACGCCTCCAGCATCGCCGCCATGGTGCTCACCACCGAGTCCTTGATCACCGACATCCCTGAGAAAGATAAGATGCCTGCTATGCCGCCGGGAGGCGGGATGGGCGGAGGAATGGACGGAATGATGTAGTAGGACCGGTTGGTACTCTACGCCTCGATCAGCACCGAGGCACGGCACTTTCAGAGTGTAGCTGCGGCAACAATCGCAGCTACACTCTGTTCTTTTCTCGTCCGCGTGGAAGCCAGAAGCGGCGGCGCACACCAACGGTGCGGCGCCATTCGTCCACCCAGGTTCCTGTAACATGGGTGCTGCTTGAGGAGTCTCATTCGATGCCGGTCACGGCATCATACTATGGGCACCGCCAATGGTCCGCTTTGACGCCCCTGTCCTTCGCGCGCAGACCCCAACAATGGCCAAGTGCCCTCTGGGCAGGTCAGTTCTCCGGATTATAGCTTCAGTAGCCGCTCGAGCCGATCACCCTTGCGTACGGGGCCCACGAGGGCGAGGTTGAGCTTGCTGGTCTGCAGCAATTGGCGTGCCACTTCTTGAAGATCATCCGCAGTAACTGCGTCAATCAGGGACACTATCTCATCGACATCCCGAATCCGATCGGTCAGCAACTCCTGCCCCCCTGTCCAACCCGCGACGCTGCGCGTGTCCTCCAGGCGCAGGAGGAGGTGTCCCTTGCTCAGCTCCTTGGCCTTCACGATCTCTCTCTCAGGGATTGTCTCATCCCTAAGTCGTGCGAGTTCCTCCAGAATAGCCCCAATGGCCGCTCGCACATTCGTCGGATGCACACCGGCATACACGCCTACAGATCCCGAGTCACGAAAGTAGCTCGCGTGGCTATAAATCTCATATGCCAGCCCCCGTCGCTCCCGGAGTTCCATGAAGAGCCGACTGCTCATCCCTTCGCCCAGCACTACATTGAGGAGGTCGAGCGCAAAGCGATTCGGGTGCAAATGATGAAGACCATGCACTGCTAGGCACACATGAGTTTGCTCAATCTTTCGCGGCACGATCGCAAGACGAGGAGCATCTTGACTATTCTCGGCGGCCACCCAAGAACCAGGCTCACCCCCCGGCCAATCCCCAAGAGCGTCTGCGACGGCTTGGACAACTTCGTCGTGCCCGATATCTCCTGCGACGCTGACCACCGCATTCGTGGGGATGTAATGCCTATTGAGGTAGTCAAGCATGATCCGGCGATCGATCGTGGCTAGCGTGTCCTTATTCCCCACAACGTAGCGCCCTAGAGGCTGATCCGGCCACAGCACCTCATCGATCAAGACATCCACACGGCCCTGCGGAGAGTCCATGCACCCGTTCAGCTCCTCGATGATGACTTTGCGCTCATTCTCTACTTCCGCAGAATCAAGCTTCGAGCACCTGAGCATATCCGCCAGGAGGTCCAATGCCAATCGGAAGTGTGCTCGGGCCACCTTGGCCCAATATACTGTGAGCTCCTTGTCCGTCACCGCGTTCAGCACGCCGCCAACACCATCGATAGTCTCGGAAATATCCATGGATGTCGGTCGTCGCTCCGTCCCCTTGAAGCACAGATGCTCCAAGAAGTGCGACACCCCAACCTGATCCGGCGACTCATACCTCGACCCAGCTCCCATGAACATGCAAATGCACACAGAACGAGTGTGAGGCATCGTGGTGCTGACAATCCGCAACCCGTTGTCCAGGACTGTCTTCTCGTGCATGGTCCCCCTTTCCTGTGCTAAGGCGACACAAGAGTCCGACCAGGGGCCCCTAGAAGGGCAACATGGATTTGGCCGTGGCCCACAGGGCTTGGCGCAGAGGCCGCTGCCTGAGTGCCCCGAGGATAGAGTCCCCGTGCCAGTCAAAGGAGAAGTCAGGAGACTGCAGCAACTCCTCATGTATGTTGTTTGACTCCATAACATCAAAGAGGTGGTCTATTCGGTTGTCGCTCAGCCTCTCGTACAATCTACGGCTCCAATAGCCAATCCGCAGGTCCCTGGCAAGTACCGCCTTCCAGCCCTTCTCATAGCCTCTTAGCCCGCCAGCTGTGAGATCTCCGGCACAAATAGCCTCATGAATAGTGGTAGCCGCTATGTCAGCCGACAGAAGTCCGTAGTATATCCCACCGCCGGTAGTGGGCTTCACCTGCCCGGCAGCGTCCCCAATAGCCACGATCCTATCCCCATACGTCCTTGGCAGTGGCTTCAGAGGGATCCCTCCGTATCTGATCTCCCAGTCATCCGACGTGATCTTGCCTTCACCACGCAGCCTGGACAGGAACTCCTTCATGCGCGGCCCGGGGCTCCGACGCGACAGCAGGCCTGCCAAGGCTCTGCCCGGTTCGATCGGCACGAGCCATGCAAAGAAACCTGCAGCTATGTCCTGACCAAAGTAGACCTCCGCTTCGTCCACTCCTGCCACACTCACCTCCGCCTGGGCCCCCAGAACGAAGTCGCCCACCTGCCCCAGCCCTAGCTTCCGCGGCAATGACGAGCCAAAACCGTTGCATAGTATCACGACCTTCCCCTCGACCTCCCTCACGCCGCCATCGCAGGAGACATCAGCCCTGACACGGTGATCAACCAGAGTCAGATCGTCCACCTTGGCTGACAACAGATACTCTACACCCTCATCTCGGGCCATCTTTGCAAGATCGTTGTCGAAGGCATGCCGGTCCACAATATATGCTTGCACGGCATCCTTCTGCAATCTCAGCATCTTGCCGGAAGGAGAGAACAGCTTGCACGAACTCGCCTCAGCCACGACACTGCCGCAGGGGAGAGGGAATCTGTCAAAACACTCCCGGCTCACGATCCCCGTGCAACACACTGCATCGCCCACTGCCGATCGCCGCTCCAACACGACGACTCTGTGACCCTGCTTGGCCAGTCCGTGAGCCACGTAGCTCCCCACGGGGCCGGCCCCGACAACCATGGCATCATACATTGCAGCAACCTACTCGGAGGCTGCACTCAACCTTCTTCTGCACAGGCCTATGCTAGCACCAACAAGGGAGGGTTTCAAGGGCGCAGGGTCAGAGGCTTGTATTCAGCCCCGTAGCTGGTTATACTTACGTCACATTCACAAGACGGAGTGCGAGCATGCCACCATATGCCTATTTCAACAACGAATTCGTACCCCTCGAGGATGCAAAGATAGGCATCATGACTCATGCCCTCCACTACGGAACCGCATGCTTCGAGGGGATCAGAGGAAACTGGAACGACCAGGACGATCAACTCTACGTCTTCCGATGCCAGGAGCACTACCAGCGCCTGATCAACAGTTCCAAGTTGCTCAAGATCGACCTTCCCTATCCCGTGGACGAGCTTTGCCGCATAACGCTTGAGCTCATTCGGAGGTCAGGATATCATGAGGACGTCTACCTGCGCCCATTGGCCTACAAGAGCTCCGAGGCCCTGGGCGTCAGAGTCCACGACCTCGAGGATGGCTTTTTCATACTTGTCACCACCTTTGGCCCCTATCTGGACGTCGACAACGGTATCCGTTGCTGCACCTCGTCCTGGCGAAGAATCGATGACAACATGATCCCCCCGCGCGGCAAGATCACCGGACTTTATGTAAACAATGCGCTCGCCAAGACCGAAGCAATCGAAAACGGTTTGGATGAAGCCATTCTGCTTACCAACGACGGCCATGTGTCCGAAGGTAGCGGTGAGAACATCTTCCTCGTCATCGACGGAGAACTGGTGACCCCTGCCTGCTACGACAAGATCCTCTTGGGCATCACGAGAGATACCGTTATCAGACTGGCGAAAGACAAGCTTGGCATAAAGACGGTAGAGCGGCACATCGACCGCAGTGAGCTATACACAGCTCAGGAGTGCTTCATGACGGGCACGGCAGCCCACGTTACCCCAGTCGTCGAAATCGATCGCCGCAAGGTTGGGGACGGAGCCATCGGCAGCCTTACCAAGGAACTCCAGCAGCTCTATTTCGACGTAGAGCGCGGCAAGAACGCGGAGTACATTCACTGGTGTGCCCCTGTCTACACCAAGACGGCCAGTTCTTGAGAAGAGACTTCGGCCGCAAACGATACTCTCCGGATGGGGCTTGAAGGTTTGGCAACCACTGATCTGTCCCTCGTAGTACCCACTCACTGCAATAGTGCGACTATCGAGCGACTCGTGGAGCGAATCCATGAGTCGCTTTCGCATGTCGGCTATGAACTCATCATTGTCGATGACAACAGCACAGATGGCACGTCGGAGTTGGCAAGGGGACTGTCGGCCCAGTATCCTCTCAGCGTAATCGACCTGGGTCAGGCTCGAGGCCTAGCCTCCGCCGTCGCTGCCGGGTTGGAGCACGCAAGCGGAAATGTCCTCGGAGTTATCAGAGCGGACCTGCGACACCCGCCGGAAATGATACCCGCCCTACTGGATGCGGTAAGGGATGGGGCAGACGTGGCCATTGCAAGTCGTGGCGTCGAAAGCGATGGCATTGCTGTCAAGCCCATCGCAAGAGGGATAGTCTCCACTTGGGCCAGAGCCCTGGCCAACATCCTTCTGCCCTCGATAACCGGAGTCAGTGATCCTCTTTCAGAGTTCTTCTTGCTCAAGCGAGAGGTCATGAGCAGCGGCGCGCTCTTCCCCACGGGGCGCAGGCCCCTCCTCGACATCCTGGTCACCGGAAGGCCCGCCAAAGTCTCAGAGATACCATGCCGGATCGAACACAGCAGAAGAAAAGACCGCAGATTGTCTGTCGGCGACCGCCTGAGATATCTGGTCCACCTCTACCGTCTGACTTGGGCCGAAGGAGGGGTGAAACGATTCGCCAAGTATGGTGCGGTAGGCATGAGTGGAACTTTTGTTGACCTGGGACTGCTGTCGCTGCTCACCGAGGTGTTCGGCCTGTTCTACATCATCTCTGCCGCCATCAGCTACGAAATCTCGATACTGACCAACTACACCCTGAACGAGCTGTGGACCTTCGGCGACAAGCGCTCCACTGCTGAGGGGTCAATCCTGTCGCGGGGAGTCAAGTTCAACCTGGTCAGCCTGGTTGGGCTGGTCATACATATGGCAATACTCGGGTTCCTGACCGAGATCACCGGCCTGTTCTACATCGTTTCCGCCATCTTCGCCATAGCAGGCGCTGTTCTGTGGAACTTCACGCTCAACGTGAAATGGACATGGAGAACCAGAACCCAGCGATAGGCCGGCCGGATAGCAGCCTCACTGGAGCTTCAGCGCCCCCAATCAACTGATGTCCGCCCTGTTATGAGTACTCGCCGCTGCTCTCGAACCACTATTTTCTATTTGTGGTCGTTATCGTGTCATTCTTGGATTGTCAGGATAGGTTATAATAGCGCGAGCAGGACTCAATCCACCGGCTTGAACCGGCGCGGCAACCGGGGCCTCGGCCACGACGGTGCAGATCACGCCTAGAGATCGACAGTGAAGAGACTCGTCGTTGTTCACCCCATATTGTTCGCACTCTTCTTCGTTCTGGCTTTGTATTCCTATAATGTGGCGGAGGTCTCGCCTTCTGAGATCGTTCTCCCGATAAGCATAGTATTGGGCGGCACATTACTTCTGTTGCTGTTGTCCAGGCTGCTCTTCAGGGACATCCGAAAGGCCGGCCTGGTCGTATCGATTTTCCTGGTTCTCTTCTTCTCGTACGGGCACGTCTCCGGTGTTGTGGAGAACTGGGGCATTACCTACAAAGTCCTGGTGCCTATTTGGGCATTGCTCATTGTCGGTGGGGGATTCTGGGCCGTACATACACGGAGGGGCCTTCGCAAACTGACCAGGGTCTTGAACGTAATGGCCATCGCCCTCGTGATCGTTCCCTCCATCAACATCACCGTGAACGAGGCCCGAGCTGCTTCCAGCGACCCTGTCGCGGCGGAGGACACACACAACGGCGAGTTCCATGTCGGAGAGACGGACGGACTCCCGGATATTTACTATATCGTGATGGACAGATACGCATCCGCCGGGACTCTGGAGGAGTTCTATGATTTCGACAACTCTGAATTCCTCGACTACCTGTCCAACAAGGGTTTCTACGTCGCCGGCGCCAGCAAGGCAAACTACCTGAAGACCCATCTGGCCCTCGCGTCCTCTTTGAACATGAAGTATATCAACTACCTTGGCGACGAATTGGGTAGGGATTTCACCGACCTCGGGCGCACCTATCAGATGGTCGAGGATTACGAAGTGTGGCGCTTTCTCAAGGCCAAAGGATACAAGTTCATGCATTTCGGGACAGACTGGGAGCCCACGAGGAAGAACGACTACGCCGACATCAATGTCAACCGTGGAGATACCCCTGAGTTCTCACGCACCCTCTTGAGGACTACCATGCTGTATCCTCTCGCATTGGATACGCCTCAGATAACCCTCTGGCTGGACGGGTTGCCGTCCTGGCTAAAGGCCCCATTCGTCGGCGGGTTCCGGCAGGGCAAGTGGGACAGGATTCTGTACAAGTTCGATCAACTGGCCGACGTGCCGCATACGAAGGAACCCACTTTTGTCTTTGCTCACATGCTGATCACTCACCCTCCCTTCGTGTTTGATGAAGACGGCGGCTATCGGTCAGAGGAGGAAGCGAAAGGGAACACTCGGGAAGCCAACTACGTTGACCAGGTCCTATTCGCCAACGACAAGCTCAGGTCGCTCATTGACCATCTGATCTCCGATTCAGACGTACCCCCGATTATCATTCTGCAGGCTGATGAAGGCCCGTTTCCTGTAAGATACGCACTCGATGAATTCGACTTCCGGTGGGATGAAGCGACCGAAGAGGAACTTAGGGAGAAGATGGGCATATTGAACGCCATCTATCTGCCCGAGGGAGACACGAGCGTTCTCTATCCATCCATATCGCCGGTCAATACGTTTCGCGTGATATTCAACCGCTACTTCGGCACTGATCTCGAATTGCTGCCCGACAGAAGCTACGCGTTTGCATCGCAGCGGTACCAATACGACCTGTTTGATATTACCGACAAGCTGACACCCAACTAGCAGGGTCAATCGAACACTTGGGGGAGGGCCAGCAGTGTGGCGAGGTGTGGCTTGCCAAGTCTCGGCCTCCGTTTACGAGCTTTCGGGGGAGCTCGCCTTCGAACCGGCAGACAGTTTCTCGTGTTTACGCTGGCAACTGCCGTTGCTGCGCTCGAGCCCGCAGAGGTTGCATGCCCCTGATCGGCAATCGGGGGTCTCCTGTTCCAGAGTCGAGCGCTCATACTCCTTCCAGAGGAAGTCAGCGTCGACTCCGGCATCAATGTGGCTCCACGGCAATATCTCATCCACAGCCCGCTCGCGGCACGCGTAGAAGAGTGGATCCAGCCCGCTATCGGCAAAAGCTCCTTGCCACTTCTCCCAGTCATAGTGCTCGCTCCAGGCATCCAGCCTACTTCCCCGCTTCCAGGCGTCGTGAATCACTCTCCCCAAACGGCGATCGCCGCGAGAAAAGACCCCTTCGAGCAGACTCACCTCAGGGTCCTGCCACGACAGATGGACCCCGGACTTCTTCAGCCCAGCCCTGAGCACCTGATGTCTGGCGGCCAGATCCTCCCCGAGAGCCTGCGCCGCCCACTGAAACGGCGTACGCGCCTTGGGAACAAAGGTCGAGGCGTTGACCCTGACATTGATCCTGCCACCGCCTATCGTCCGTACTCTGCGAACCAGACGCACTATCTCCTCTACATCAGCGATAGTCTCCGTCGGAAGCCCAATCATGAAGTACAGCTTGACGCTCTTCCAGCCTCGCTCCCACGAAGCTGTAATAGCCTTCAGTATGTCCTCTTCCGCGATGTCCTTGTTGATCACCCGCCGCAAGCGCTCGGTCCCCGCCTCGGGCGCAAATGTGAACCCGCCCCTCCTGCCGCCCTGAAGCTGAGTTGCTAACTCCACAGAGAAGCTGTCGAGGCGCAGGCTAGGAAGGGACAGCGTCAGGCTACGTCCTTTGTACTTCCGCGACAGCGTGTTGATAACATTCATGATGTCCGGGTAGTCACTGCTGCTCAAAGACAGCAGCGAGATTTCGTCATAGCCGCAGTTCCGCACCACCTCATCCACGGCCCGCACGACCTCCTCCTTGGGCCTCTCCCTGACCGGTCGATAGATCATCCCCGCCTGGCAGAAACGACATCCCTGCGAGCACCCGCGCTGAATCTCCACTGCACCGCGATCATGGATCACCTCCAAATGGGGCACGATCGGCCGAGTCAGCGGGTCCGGCAGGCTGCTGACGATGCGCCGCTCTATCACGGGGCTGGCCTCGGCAACCGACGGAGTTATCGAACTGACTGTGCCATCCGGTCGATAGGCAACGTCGTAGAAGCTCGGCACGTACAAGCCCGGTACTCGTGCCGCTTCTTGCAGGAACTCCCGCTTTCGCCCCGATCCTTCCCTTCTCCAACTCCTGAACACTTCTATCAGGTCGAGTACCGCCTCCTCGCCTTCCCCAACCACAAACAGGTCGATGAAGTCAGCCATGGGCTCTGGATTCAGAGCACAGCTGCCCCCGGCGATCACAAGTGGCAACGAGTCGCCCCTCTCTGCGGCGAGAACAGGGATCTGGGCCAAATCCAGCAGATTCAGCGCATTGCTGTAGGTCAACTCATAGCCAAGGGAGAAGCCAACAATATCGAAGTCCCTGACAGGGCGCTTCGATTCGAGGCTGAACAGCGGAACGCCTGCACCACGCAATGCGTCCTCCATATCGTTCCACGGAGCAAACACCCGTTCCGCAAGCACATCGGGCTGCCTGTTCAGATCGTCATATATGATGCCCAGCCCCAGATTGCACATCCCGATCTCATAGACG
>JAZFSU010000321.1:0-3010 GCA_036446335.1 Dehalococcoidia bacterium
TCGAGAAAGTAAGTTCCCGCTGTCTCTTCAATGAGCTCCCTGAACTGCTCGCTGCCAAGAAGAATGTCGTAGCAGTGGAATCCGGGCACCTTGGCAGCACCGCGCTGCTGGCAAATCCCCTCGATGCCAGGGAAACAGTCGCCATAGAGACATATGACGCGTTCCCCCTTCTTTTTGGCCACCGCAACGTGCCTGGTCAAGTGGACCTCCAGCTTTCTCGGCCTCATATGCAAATTGGATGGCAGATAGGTCACCCGCACATTGGGATATCTCTTTGTCAGCCCAATATGCGCAAGCGCCGGTTTGAATACCTGGCAGGCAATGATACGGGTGATTCCTGCGCCATTCTGCGACATTGTCGTCCTATATGTTCACGATGCCAGGGAAGGCCCTTTTTATTCGAACAACGAGATCAGGTTCCAGACGGCCTTCCCTGCCCTCATCCAGAGTCTTCTTGACCAGCACGTTGGCACGGCTAAGCATGTCAGGCCGCCCCTTTTCCTCCCAGATGTCGAAGCTGGAGCGGACACTGAGGTCAGGATAGAAGAACTCATCCATCATATGGTCGATGGTGTGGTCCTCCGCGACATAGTTTCCCCCTGGTCCGACCTGCTCGATCACATCAAAGGCCATCGTATCCTCGTTCACCTGGATGCCTGCCAGTATCCGGTGGATCATCCCGATGATCTCATTGTCGATGACGAATTGCTCGTAGGAAATGGAATTGCCCGAATCCATCAGTCCGGCGGTCAGGTGGATGCAGTCAGCCCCCGTCATAGCGACCGTCAAGTTGGAGAAATGCTTCTCGAAACCCGCCTGGATGTCAGGCCTCTTGGCCTCGGTCAAGCCTCCCGAAGCGTATATCGGCAGGTTGTACAGCTTGGCCAGCAGTACCGCCGCAGCGTTCATCATCCCCATCTCCACCGAGCCCATCGTGTAGTTCATAGTCCTCAGATCCATAGCTGTAGGCACCGCGCCATAGAGCACTTTCGCCCCTGGGGCAAGCAACTGGACGATGGCCACTCCTGCCAGAGACTCGGCATGCAATTGCGAAAGAGTGCCCGCCAAGGTCGCAGGGGACGTTGCCCCGGCTATAGGAGCCGGCGCGCAGGTGATGGGGATGCCTCGGGGGGCGACATAGCTGACTATGTCGAGAGTAGTGGCATCGATGGTGAGGGGGCTGACAACGTTGGTGATCACCGATACGAAGGGCTTCTCTCTGAGCCTGTCCTCACCGCCAGCGATGAGACACGCAAGATCAAACATCTGCGCTGCGCCCTGCTGACTGTCGCAGCCCCCCATCACATGCTTTGTCGTGTGAAAGAACGCGCGAAAGAAGTCGTTCAAGTGATAGGTTTGAGGCTCCAAATCGTGGGCCTGACAGGCGATGATATAGAAACGTATGTAGTCGAGGTGATCTACCAGGATTGCCGTGTTGGCAACGTCCCGCAGCATCGTGCGGCGGTAGCCGCCGGTACCCATATCGAGGATCCGGAACGCCCGCCCCCCGTTGGCGAAGTAGACGTTGCCCTCTCCCAGATACAGGTCGTTTCGGCCGTCTCGCGAATAGAGCGTGAAACGGGACGGAGCGTGGCTCAGACTTTCATCAAGCCAGTCGCCGCTGAAGCGTATTCTTCGATCATCATAGTCGACTCGGGCTCCGGCAGCCTCGAGTCTTTCCAGCCAGGCAAGATCATCTACCTTGATCCCGATGCGTTCCAGTATCCGCCGCCCAGTGCGATCGATCAGACGCACGTCGTCATCTGTCAGCGGTCTGAAGAATGGCAAACTGGTTCCCATCGTTTGACTCCTTGTCAGCGCCGGTGGAGCACCTCGTCGATCCCTCTGAGGACTTCTTCCGACTTGGATTCCACCTGATGTTCCGCGAGGATTCGTCTGGCCTCTTCGTTGCAGCGATGGTAGAGGTCCTGAGCTCCGGCCTGTTCCCAGGAATCATAGCGGGAGCGATCCAGTAGCTTGGGCAGGAACTGAGCCTGCATGAAATGCTCGAAGGTATGGTCGTCCGTGAGGAAGATAGAACCTGGCCCGCCGCTTGCCACCCTCTCGATCGCTGCAAGAGCCAGCGTCTCCTCATTCACAGGGATCCCTTCCACGAAGAACCGGCACATAGCGACCAGTTCATTGGCCATCGTCACCATCTCAAGCGAAGAGACGTTCCCAAACTCGAGGTACCCCACGTCGTGGATCAGGTTGGCCCGAGAAAGCATGGCGGTGGCTATCGAGAACATAGCCTCAGCCCCCGCCTGGGCGTCCATGACCTTGGCATCGGAAGCACCTGCATAGGCCCATATGGGCAGGTCATAGATCTCGTCGCGCATGTCGGCGAGCGCGGCCTGAGTAAGACTCCATTCGGGACAGCCGTACGATACCACAGTGGACTTCATGTCCAGGACGCTTGCGTTGGGACCAAACAGGAACGGGGACCCTTCGCCAAAGAGCTGATGGACAACGAGTCCTACCAGGTTCTCCGCGATCCCCAGTGCCATCGCCCCGGCCAAGGTCACCGGCGCTCCCCCTCCGGCGTTGGACCCTGAAGGAAAGCATATCGGTATGCCTTTCTCCGCGCAGAAGATCAGCTTCTCCATCACATTCTCAGGAAAGCGCAGCGGGCTGATGGCCTCCGAGTAGTTGAGGATAAACGGCTTCCGCCGAAACTCATCCTCGCCTCCCGCCACCAGGCAAGCGATCTCGTAGACCATGGCTATGTCTCTGCCGCTGTCCGCGATGACCACGAGAGGCTTGTTGGTGTTCTTGACCATCTCGGCAAAGGCATAAACGTAGATGTCCTCTACGGGCGCGTCAGCCGGGTTGCCCATGGACATGGCAAATGATATGTTCTCAAGCCCATCCACGAGCCGGGCGAAGTTCGCATTGTCTTTCAGCACGGCCCGGCGACGTTGGCCTGTCTCCAAATCCAGCGTGAAAGTTGTGTCGGATCCCGTGCCGTAGAAGGAGTTGCCATCGACAAGAGGCATTGCCTTGTTGCCCC
>JAZFSU010000322.1:0-10702 GCA_036446335.1 Dehalococcoidia bacterium
GTGTCAACAAATCACGACGCATCGCCACCATAGTTTCCTGACTCCACCCATGGCAGCCTTTTGATCAAATGGCTCAGGCCAAGTTGACAGTAACAAGCGGCGCTGCTAGAATTTTCACGTCTTTTTGTCTCTTGTCCGTCCGCCAGGGAAAGGCAATGATGCTTTCACATCCATCCAGCGCATCACCATCTGATCAACCGCCCACACCACGCCTCGAGGAAAGGAGATCTGTATGACAACAGACAGCAAGCTAGGCAAGCTTGGCGACATCAAGAACATCATCAAGGACGGGGATACAGTTGCCATCGGGGGTTCCTGGCTCGGCAGCCATCCCATGGCAATCATTCGTGAGATCATTCGCTCTGACATCAAGAACCTCACTGCAATAACAGTGGTCGGAAGCATAGACATCGACATGCTCATCGGTGCCGGCCGCCTGAGCAAGCTGATGTTCTCCTTCGTCAGCATGGAGGCCTTCGGGCTCGCCCCCAACTTCCGAAGGGCGATCGAAAAGGAGGGTCTGCCCTACGATGAGATCACTGGCCTTGCCGTGATCATCGGCCTCGAGGCCGGCGGCAGAAATGTCCCGTTCCTGCCCTACAGGGGACCTTTCGGTTCTGATTTGGTGAAGTACAGGCCGGAGTTCTACAAGGAGATCAAGTGCCCCTTCACCGGGGAGGACCTTATCGCTGCGGCCGCGATCGTGCCGGACGTCGCGATCATCCACGCCACTCGCGCTGACAAGACGGGCAGCGTCCAGATCGAGGGCACTTCCGGCTCGGACGTCGAAATGATAAGGGCGGCGAAGAAGCGGATCGTCTCGGTCGAGGAGATAGTGAGCACCGAGGACATACTGAAGAATCGCGAGAAGACCAAGATCCCGGGGTTCCAGGTAGACATGGTGATTGAGGCCCCTCTCGGTGCCCATCCCTGCTCCTGCGCGCCCGACTACGTGTTCGACCCGTGGCACATCATGAAGTACATGCAGGGAGCCAGCAGCCCTGAGACCTTCAAGCAATATATCGATGAGTACGTCATGAAGCCGGAGTTCGAGTACCTGGAAGCGATCGGCGGCATCAGGCAGGCCTCAGTGCTGAAGAGACTAGCTCGGGAGGTGAAGTTCCTATGACACAGTATGCGCAAGACTATTCGGTTGCCGAGTTGATGTGCGTGACCCTCGCCAGGGAAATCGAGGATGGTGACGTTATCGTTCTCGGCTCGTTTACCCCACTCGCGTATGCAAGCTACATCCTGGCGAAGATCACCCATGCTCCCAACAGCACTCTGCTGGCCTACGCTGCCGTGGACTTTCGCCCGTTCCAGCTATCATTCGTCAGAGCTGAGTCCTCGGCCATCAGAGGCGCTGCCCTGATGTGGACCATGCTCGAGGACCTCAACTCCGTACACCTCAAGGGCAGGGGAGACGTCGAGGCCATATCGAGCATACAGGCCGACCAGTACGGAAACATCAACCTTTCGGCCATCGGCGACTACGAAAAGCCGAAGCTGCGTGGCCCCGGAGGCGCAGGCGCGCCCGAGGTGATCAAAATGCATCGCAAGATGATCGGCTATTTCCCTAACCATTCCAAGATGACCTTCGTCCCCAAGGTGGACGTCATAACCGGGACCCGATATCTCATAGGTGCGGAAGAGCGCATAAAGGCGGGCTACCGGCCGGGCCCCATACGGTACATAACCAACCTCACCGTGATCAGCAAGGAGGAGAAGGACAGGCCATTCAAGATCGAATCGTTGCATCCCGGCGTGACCGCCGACAATGTAGTTGATAACACCGGCTTTGAGTTGGAGATCCCCAAGGACATCCCCGAAACCGAGAAGCCTACGGCGAAACAGGTCCGGCTGCTCAGAGAGGAAGTCGACCCCTACGGAACCATGGCATTCGACTTCAAGCCCGGCAAGGAGAGACTGGGCTACCTCAACGAGATCCTGCAGAAGGAACTCGAGGCTATCGGATACGCATGACGCCCGACGGGCCTCCCAGCGGGATAGAGGATAAAGGGGAGCTATATGGAGTTTGAGACCATACTGCTTGAGAAGAAAGATCGGATAGCTACGATCTGGTTCAACCGACCGGACAAGATGAACGCGGCCAGCCCGACGGTGTTCAGCGACCTTGATGCTGCCCTGACTGACATAGAGAGGGACGATGACATCAGAGTCGTGATACTCACCGGCAAGGGGGAAGCTTTCAGCGCGGGGGCCGATGTCGGCAAGTTCGAGTTTGACAAGATAATCCAGGGTATAGAGTTCATAGAGAACGTCGCGCGACCTTTCATGCACTTCGAGTACCTGCCGAAGCCCGTCATAGCGGCCGTCAACGGGTACGCCTACGGCTTCGGCACAGGTATTACCCTTTCCTGCGACGTCGTGATTGCCTCGGAAAGGGCGAAGTTCGGCACCAAGGAAGTCAATTGGGGCCAGATTCCCATAGAGACGCTGCTTCGCGGGGCCGAGATCATGGGCAAGCGCACCATCGCCTACATGTCCCTCACAGGGACCAGCTTCACCGCCGAAGAGGCGAAGGCGGTCGGACTCGTGAACAAAGTCGTTCCGCACGATCAGCTGATGGACGAAGCCGTGAAGATCGCCGAGGGAATGAAGAAAGGAGCGCCGCTCGCCCAGAAGATGATCAAGAGGGTCCTGAACCGCAAGTGCCGCGAGGACTGGGACTGGACAATGGCGATGATGCCCGCCTTGTTCGCCAGCGAGGATGTTGCGGAAGCAAGGGCCGCATTCATGGAGAAGCGGAAGCCAGAGTTTAAGGGCCGATAGCCGTCTGAACTAAGGAGGAAACCAGATGTTCGATGAGAAAACACTCGAGGAAGCCCGAAAGCTGCAGGAGCAGTGGGATCAAGCGGTCGCCAAGTATGACAGAGACTTCTCGTCAAAGACCAACTCAGGCATACCGATAAAACCGGTGTACACGCCGCTCGACGTACAGGACCTCGACTATGCGAAAGACATGGGCATGCCCGGCAACTATCCGTTCATGAGAAGCAACTACCCGCTGCACTACCAGTTCCAGCCCTGGATAAACCAGCCGGTTCACGGCTACGGGCTGCCCGAGGACACAAAGGAACGCATGGAGGCCCTGACCAAGGCCGGCATGGAGGGATACTTCGGAGGCAGGGCCTACAACCTGGTCTGGGACTACCCTGGCTACTTCGGCATCGACCCCGACGATCCGGAGGCCGAGGGCTACATTGGCAAGGACGGAGTATCCTGCAACACGGATGAGGACTTCGCCAGAATGCTGGAGGGCCTGGACCTGGCCAAGAACAACATCATCCTCATAAACGGAGATACATTGCCCATATTCGCAGTCTATATCGCCTACGCGGAAAGCCAGGGCGTGGAGCGGGCCAATCTCCGTGGCAACACGATGAACTGGGTGTTCACCGCATGGTATGCCCCCAACTTCATGTGGGAGACCGAGGACGCCCTGAAGCTGGCCACCGACAACATCCACTTCTGCGTCAACGAAATTCCACGGTGGAACCACACCAACATACAGGGTCACGCCATTTCCGAGACCGGCGCCGATGCCATCCATCAGATGGCCTTCTCCCTGGCTACGGCCATTGCCGTCGCCGACTCATGCAAGGCCGCCGGCCTGGATCCCGACAAGTTCATGACAGGCATCGGCTTCCAGATTGCCCAATGCAATGACTTCTTCGAGTACATCTGCATGTTCCGGGCATGGAGGAAGTTGTGGGCCACCATTGCGCACGAAAGGTACGGCTGCACGAGGCCTGCCGCGATGCACCTGCGTACCCACTCCAATACTTCCTGTTTTGAGCTGATCAAGCAGCAGCCGTTGAACAACATCATTCGCAGCTCCTATCACGCTCTTGGAGCTGCCCTCTCGGGCACGACGGCCATGCAAGTACCGGCCTACGACGAGCCCATTGGCCTGCCCACGGAGGAGTCGGCCGTTCTCACTCTCCGCACGCAGCAGATCCTGCTCCACGAGACCGGGGTGACCAGGGTCAGCGATCCGCTCGCAGGCTCATACTACGTTGAGTGGCTTACAGCCAGGATGGTGGAGGAAGCACAGAAGATACTGAAGGAGATAGAGGTCGCCGGAGGCTTCGTCAAGGCTCACAAGGACGGCATGCTCGCGCGGGTTCTCCGCAAGGGCTGCGACCAGTGGAGGGCAGAGATCGAATCCGGCGAGAGAACCGTCGTGGGGTGGAACAAGTACGCGACCGGAGACGACCTGAAGGTGCAGGCTTTCAGGCCGGATCCCGAGGTTGCCAGGGTTTCCGCGGAGCGTATCAGGGACTACAAGTCCCGAAGAGACCAGGCCAAGACGGACGCAGCCCTCAACGGTGTGGTGGCGGCATGTGAGAGGCTGAACAAGGGTGAGTTGGGCCATGTGATGCCGGCATGCATCGAGGCCGCCAAGGCCAAGGCTACCGCCGGAGACATATCGAAGGCGATAAGGAAGGTCATGAGGTGGGGGCCTGAACACAACGTAATGCTGAAGTACTAGACCAGGTCGGGTCAGCAGACTACTCGAAGGGGGTGCAGACAAATGTCCAGCAACGGGAAACCAAGAGTTCTGCTCGTCAAGCATTGGATCGACATTCACGATCGGGGCCTCAGGCTGATCGCGTCTCGCTGCAAGGATGCCGGCTTCGAGGTGGTGTATGCCACCTACAGTCAGCCGGACGAAGTGGTCAAGATGGCCGTCCAGGAGGACGTTGACGTCGTCGGCATGAGCTTCTTCACCAGCGCCTACGAGCAGCACCTGCCCAAGGTGATTCAGGGGCTGAAAGACAACAACATGGGCAACGTGATGGTGGTGATGGGAGGAGTCATTCCCGATGAGGATCACGACGGCCTCAGGAAGCAGGGCGTCAGGGAGATCTACGGCGCTGGATCGGACATCAACCAGTTCATAGAGCTGATAAAGGCCGAGGTTGCCAAGTAGCCGGAGTGTGGCTTCCACAATTGAATACGCAAGGGGGAGCGAGATGGCGTTTGAGACGATCATTCTCGACAAAAAGGAAGGCGTGGCCAGGATCACCTTCAACAGGCCCGACGTGTTGAACGCCTTCAGTCCGACGATGTCGGGCGAGCTCAAAGAGGCCATGAAGGACATAGCCGCCGACAGCGAAGTCAAGGTTGTGGTCATCACCGGTTCGGGCGACCGGGCCTTCATGTCCGGCGCGGACATTGACAAGACCATTCTGGCGTGGGTGGAGATCACCAAGAAGGGCGGCAAGGTGATGGACGATCACAAGACCTTCTTCTCGCCCACCATGCTGGAGGACCTGCCCCAGCCCGTTATCGCAGCCGTCAACGGTTTTGCGATGGGCATGGGCTGTGAGATAGCCCTGGGATGCGACATCAGGATAGCCGTGGATACCGCCCAGTTCGGCCAGCCCGAGATTCGTCTTGGAATCATGACAGGCGGCGGCGGCAGCGTGAGGCTCACGCGTCTGGTGGGCAAGGCCAAGGCACTGGAGATGTGCCTTACCGGAGACCCCATTGACGCCCAGGAGGCGTATCGCATCGGCCTCGTCAACCAGGTGGTCCCTGCCGTAGAACTGGAGACCGCCATCGCTGCCATGGTCAAACGCCTGATCTGGAAGGGCGCTGTAGCCCTGAAGTCCCAGAAGGCGGCCATCTACGGCGCCCTCGAAATGGGGCTCAAGGAGGCCATCGATAACGAGGGACGCCTGTTCTCGGACATTTTCAAGACCGAGGACGCCGAGGAGGGAGCCAAAGCCTTCCTCGAGAAGAGACGGCCAGCGTTCAAGGGGAAGTAGAGGCCCTGGCCAAGCCGGGCAGCCCGGAGCGGGTGCTCCAATTTACTCCTGCAAACACAAAGAGAGGCAGGTCAGCGAGATGCTGACCTGCCTCCACGTTATTACTGATGTCCTCTAGTCTCTGAACTCGGCGAAGTACTCGTCCTCAGTCTTTCCGGTGATCTCCTCGAAGTACTTGTCCTGCTTAACGCCGATGATCGTCTCGGCGATTCCCTTCTTCGTCTCGAAGTCGCCCCGCCGCCCGATCATCATCTTCTGCGCCTGCGGCGAGCCCGCGCCATGCAGCGCTTCCGGCAGTCCGGCGCCGACCGCCATGTTCTCGATCAGTCTCACCATGTGTATGCGGTCCTTTGTGGAACTGCCCGCTTTCCCGCCGAAGTACTTGTCGATGTACTTGCCAACCTCCGGGTTCCTGAGGTCCTTCTCTGACGGCAAAGTGATAATCTGTCCGCCTGTGATATCCTGCGCCAGGCGCATCCACTCATAGGTAAGGCGCGTTATGTTAAGTTTTGTCACGTTCGCCAGAAGTGGATTGATTGTGTATGCCCCTGAGTTCGTCTTGCTGCCCTGATAGGAGCAGGCCAGCGAGCACGACCAGCACGTCTCAGCCATGCCGACCATCTCAGCCATCAAGTCCCTGACGTAGGGGCTCTTCTCTATCCCATTGTTCTCCGCCATCCAGTATGCTGCCCCTGTAACAACGTCCGCGAGGCCAACCTTGCAGCCCCCGTAGTTGGACCTATGGAAACCAGCGAAAGTCTCCACCAACTGCCCAGCGAAGTCGTTCTCGCCACACATGAAAACCCGATCCCAGGGCACAAACACGTCGTCAAAAACGATCAGTGTCTCCCCGCCGACAATGCCATACTTGGCGTTGCCTGCGTCGATCTCTCCATCGAGCCTTCGGGTATCGTTGGTCTGACGCCCGAATATCAAGGTGATGTTCTCAGTATCGACCGGCACCGCAAAGCAGACAGCATAGTCCTTGTCCTCGTCCCCCATGGCCCTCGTGGGCATAACGATTATCTCATGTGCATTTACGGTTCCGGTGATGTGCGCTTTCGCGCCACGGACGATTATGCCATCATCCTTCTTCTCGACAACGTGGACATACATGTCCGGATCGGCCTGCTGGTGCGGCCTCAGGCTCCGGTCCCCTTTCGGATCGGACATGGCCCCGGCCAGCATCAAGTCGTTCTCCTGCACATACTTCAGGTATTCCTTGAACTTCTCGTGATAGTCCGTCCCGTGCCTCCGGTCCATATCGTATGTCGTGATGTACACGCCGTTCAGCCCATCCAATCCCACACACCGCTGAAAGCACGTAGCTGTCTTCTGGCCCAGGAGCCGCATCATTTTCACCTTGTTGACCAGATCATCGATGCTCTGATGAACATGCGTGAACCTGCTGATCCTCTCGCCGGTCAAATTGGAGATCGCCGTCATCTCCTGCTCGAACTCCGGGTGCATGGCCAGCTCATAGGTCATGGCCGCTGCGTTGATATGCGGCCTGAACATAGGATAGTCCACCACACTGTCCACCCTCTCCCCAAAGGCATAGACTTTTGGTTTCAGCTTTCGCAAGCTCTCGATGTACTCTCTGCCTGACATCATCGCCATTCTGTCCCTCCATTCGCTGAAGCGCAGCGTTCACATAGCCGCCCGCAGGTTCCTGACTCGATTCAGACCTGCCAGATCCCTTTCGCGTCGTCGGGCTTAGACAGCCAGCCACCCGCCATCAACGTATATCGTCTGTCCCGTGATATAGCTCGATTCGTCCGAAGCGAGGAAGACCGCCGTGCCCACTATCTCCTCCGGCTGGGCAAATCTCTTCAGAAGGTTCTTGCCCTTCAGGTCTTCGTAGATCGCCTCGTTGCCTCTCAGCCCCGCCGTAAACTCCGTCTCCACGTAAGATGGCCCGATGGCATTGACTAGTATGTTGTGCCGGGCCCACTCGGCGGCAAGCACCTTGGTCAGCGACACAATGCCCGCCTTGCTGGCACAGTATGCGACCAGACGCGGCAACGCCACCGCCCCTCCAACCGACGTCATGTTGATTATCTTCCCCGATTTCTGCCCGATCATCACCCTGCCCGCGGCCTGCGAACACAGGAACGTGCCCGTGAGATTCGTGTTGATGATCTCATCCCAGGCCTCCTTGTCAGTATCCTCGGCTCGCTTCCAGATCGGGCTGATGCCCGCGTTGTTTACGAGAATGTCAATCCTGCCAAATTGCTCTGCCACCTGGTCGAACACGCCGGCAACACTTTCGGCATCGGCCACATCCAGCCGCATGGCTACCGCCGCCTTGCCTTGTCCTGTCAATTCGTCCGCCAAGCCGTGCGCCAAATCCTCCGAGCGTCCGCACACTACCACGCTGGCCCCCTCAGAGGCATAGCCAATGGCGATGGCCCGTCCAATACCCTTTGTTGAACCCGTGACTATGGCAATCTTGCCCTGCAATCTCACTGACAGAACTCCTTCCCTTGGCGCGGACACATCACGATTTGACGCGTGTGGAGAACAGCGCGATCCTGGGTTCCGAGGCGAGGAATGCTCGGAGGCAAATGCAGTGGTTCCTGACTACCCTGGCGCAATCGTGATTCATGGTGGAGCTGGAGGGATTCGAACCCACTACCTCTTGAATGCCATTCAAGCGCTCTCCCAATTGAGCTACAGCCCCCTACGCACTATATTACACTAATCAAATCCTCCAAATCAACTCGCGGCTGCCTCGCGGCGACGCAAGCCCCCAACCATGGCCCCCCGGCAACAGGCTGATCCCTCTCCTTCCAGAAGTCGCCCCCTCAAGTTGCGCCCCCCCCTCGGATCAAGTAGAATACTGCCAACAAAACTGGGGGTGTGACCATGGAGAAGCACACAGGCGAGCAGATCAGGAACGTCGCCCTGATGTCACATACCGGCGCAGGCAAGACCACCCTAGCGGAAGCCGTTCTGTTTCACACCAAGACAATTGGCAGACTCGGCAAGGTCGAAGACGGTAACACTACATCCGACTTCGATCCCGACGAGATCAGGCGGAAGAGCAGCATCAGTGCCTCTCTGCTTCCGTTCGAGTGGAACAAGTCCCTGATCAACCTTTTGGACACCCCGGGCTACCCCGACTTTATTGGAGAACTCAGGGGTGCTCTCCGCGTCGTCGAGGGAGCCGTGATCCTGGTATGCGCCGCGTCCGGAGTGGAGGTAGGAGCCGAGCTAGCGTGGAAGTACGCAGAGGAAAGAGAGCTTCCCCGCATCATCTTAGTCAACAAGATCGATCGTGAGAACGCGGACTTCTTCAAGGTGGTCGATCAGATCGAGGCCAGCCTCGGACGCAAATGTGTGCCCATCCAACTGCCGATAGGGGCCGAGAGCAGCTTTGAAGGGGTCATGGATCTCATCACGACCGCACCCTCGGATGCTCCAGCGTCCCTGGCAGACAAGGCGGCCCCCTTTCGCGACAAGCTTGTGGAGGCAGCCGCCGAGGCAGACGATGACCTCACCGCCAAGTATCTGGAGGAAGAGGATCTGACCGAAGAGGAGATACGACGCGGTCTGCAGTTGGGAACGGCCAGTGGCAAGATCGTTCCGATTATGGTAGGCTCGGCCACTCAGAACAAGGGCATCGTCGAACTCTTGAATGCGATGGAAACCTACCTGCCCTCGCCCAAGGACAAGGGCAAGATTCACGCCCAGAATACCCAAAGCAAGCAAGAGGAGACAGTCGACCCGGACGACACGGCCGCGCTCTCTGCCCTCGCGTTCAAGACTACGGCGGACCCTTATGTGGGCAAGCTCACATACCTCAGGGTATACTCCGGCATTCTCAACAGCGATTCCCACATATGGAACGCCAGCAAGGCCCACCCGGAGCGCGTCGGCCAGCTCTTCAGAGTGCGGGGCAAGACCCAGGAACCTGTTCCGAGTCTTGCCGCCGGAGACATAGGCGCGGTGGCGAAGCTCGCCGATACGGCCACCGGCGACACACTGTCGACCAAGGAGCATCCCCTGTCTCTCCAATCCGCCGAGTTCCCGAAACCCAATCTGAGCATCGCAGTCTACCCCAAGACAAAAGTCGATCTTGACAAGATGGGGCCAGCGCTCACCAAGCTGACCGAGGAGGACCCGACGCTCAACGTCCACAAGGATTTGGGCACAGCCGAGACCATTCTATCCGGAATGGGAGAGGCCCACTTCGAGGTGGCCGTGGAGAGAATGAAGCGCAAGTTCGGCGTTGACGTCAGAACCGAGACGCCCAAGATTCCTTTCAAGGAAAGCATCATGGCATCGGCCAGCGCAGAGTACAAGCACAAAAAGCAGACGGGCGGCCACGGCCAGTATGGGCATGTGGTGCTGGCGCTGGAGCCAATGCCCGCCGGAACCGGAGTCGAGTTTGCCTACAAGGTGGTCGGCGGCTCAGTGCCCAAAAACTACATAACAGCAATTGAGAAGAGTGTCTTCGAGACCCTGAGCGGGGGGGTGGTGGCTGGTTTTCCCGTGACAGATATCAAGGTGACACTGACCGACGGCAGTGCGCATCCAGTCGACTCCTCAGACATGGCCTTCAAGATAGCGGCCTCGTACGCGGTCAAGAAGGGGGTTTCCCAAGGCCAACCTGTGCTGCTGGAGCCCATTGTGAACGTGCAGATAACCATCCCCGACAACTATACAGGCGACGTGATGAGCGACCTCAACGGCAAACGTGCCAAGGTGCTGGGCATGACCCCCGGGGACGGCATCAACGTCATCGATGCCCAAGTGCCGCTGGGGGAGATGCTGAGGTACGCCATCGATCTGAGGTCGATCACTCAGGGGCGCGGCGATCACACGAGGGAGTTCAGCCACTACGAGCAGGTCCCTCAGCACATCGCCCAGAAGGTTATCGACGAGGCCAAGAAGGAAAC
>JAZFSU010000323.1:0-4516 GCA_036446335.1 Dehalococcoidia bacterium
TACTCCTCGGGGAAAGGCAGCCCCAGCCAGCCGAGATTGGCCAGCTTGCCCCAGAGGTCCGGCGAGAAGCCGGCGTCGTCCTCTTCCATGTCACGGAGAAACGCCTCGGTGCATTCCTGTTCCAGGAAATCACGGGCCGTCTTCTGCAACATTAGCTGTTCTTCACTGAGCGAATAGTCCAAGATCCCGCTCCTTCTCGCGCTTTCGCCTATTGAGTCTTCGACGTTGGCCGGGCTGCCCGGGGGAGACCAAGTCCCCTGGCGGCTACGATGATCTTGTATATCTCCACCGTGCCGCCGGCGTGCCAGGTTCGCATCCGCTGCCACTGGCTCTCTATCAGGCCGGACATCTTGGCCCACCTCGAGCTCCTCTGCAGTTGCCCATAGGCACCCAGGATGCGCATCATGATCTTGTTGTGAGAGGTGTTGAACTGTTTCAGGAAGAACGCCGAAAGATCATAGGGTTTCGGCCCGAGGCGTTCCCGCTGCGTGAACCACCAGATGGTGTGCCAGGTGACAAGCTCCTGCACCTGCAGGTCAACCGCCATCTGGGCCAGATCGCGGCTGACGGCGGGGTCGTCGATCAGTGGCTTGCCGTTCTTCGTCTCCTCTTTGCAGAAGAGAACGAAGTCCAGCAGCGCCCGCCGGTTGCTGCCCAGGTAGTTCGTGCCGCTCCTCTCGAACTCGAAGGTGGCCATTGCGTGGTAGAACCCCTTGTTCAATTCTCCCAGCAGGGCGCCCTTGGAAACGCGCACGTCATTGAAGAAGATGTTGTTCTGGGGACTGCCTCCCATGCTCGGCTGCGGGTGGTAGCTGATGCCGGGGGTATCCGCCGGGATCAGGAAGAGGCTGATGCCACGGTGCTTCGGAGCGACGTCAGCCGTCCTCGTCAGCGTGTACAGATAGTCAGGCTTGTGGATGCCGGAGATGAAGGTCTTCTGGCCGTTCAAGATGAAATCATCACCATCCTCAATGGCGCGCAGTTGGACGTTGGCCTCATCGGAGCCGGCTTCGGGCTCGGTGAAGGCCTGGAACCAGACGGATTCACCGCGGGCGATCGGCGGTATCACCCTGGCCTTTTGTTCGTCCGTGCCGAAGAGAATGGTAGCCGGCCCGGCCAGCCGCAGTCCGGCGCCAGCCGGCCAGTGTATGCCCATTTCGCCTTCGACATCGTGGACGATGCCCTGTTCGATCGTGTCCAGCCCCATCCCGCCGTACTCTTCCGGCCAACCGGGGGTGAGGTATCTCTTCTCGCCGGCCCGCTTCTGCAGGGCTCGCCAGAAGGCGTGCTGTTCTTCGGTGGTCGAGGACTTGTCGGCGGTGTAGTCTTCCGGCAACTGCTCGAGGTAGTAGTCCTCAATCTCTTTTCTGAGCGCTTCCTGCCGGCTGGTGAATCCGAACTCCATACTGCTGCCTCACACTACAGATTTCCGTTCGCTGAAAAGACGCTACAATTCGATGGTGATGGCGTCGGCCGGGCAGGAGTCAAGGCAGAGGTTGCACATCGCGCACTTGTCCGGCCTCGGCGCTGAGAGGACGTAGTTGCCGTCCACCCTTGGGTCCAGTTCACGGAGCCGTTCCTCCCGCTCAAGGACACGCTGGACGCGGAAGACGGCATCCGGACATATCTGCAGGCAGCGCTTGCACAAGAAAGGGACGGTGCACTTTTTCTGGTCAATAGTGATTCTGGGGAGCTTCCTCGGGATGTTCTCCGTCATCACCACACCTCGGCCAGGCTGGCAAGGCTCTTTCTCTCCACCAGTTTGATTGCCTTGCGCGGGCAACCGGTCTCGCAGAGGCCGCAGCCGAAGCACTTGAAGAGGTCTATGTTGGGCTTGCCGAAGGTGACCTCAAACTTGAGGGCGCCCCACTGGCAGCGCTGGGCGCAGACGCCGCAGCCGTTACACGTGTCATGGTCCACCATTGCCACGTGGTGGCCTTTGACGGTGCTGACGCCGAAATCCAGCCGCCACCTGATGGCGTTGCAATCCGGGTAGTCACACTGGCAAAAACCGCCGATGTAGGGGGCGCCGAAGAGCATCAGGATGTGGACGAAGCCGCGGCGGTCCATCTCGTGGTTCCATTCCTTGGCCTCCTCCACGTTGAGGAACTTGACGCCGCCCTTGTAACGCTCCGGCCAGCGCTCCCACTTGAGCATGCCGACCCCCATCCCCATGCAGGTGTACTCCATATCATTGCGCTCATCCTTCGCCCGCCAGGCGTTGCGGCAGATGCAGGCGATGAGGGCGATTGGGGAGCAAAGCTCCAGTACCCGGTCAGCGTGCTCCATCGGGATGACCTGGGCGCCCTGACCGTGGAGACCGAGACTGGCGTGCCATTCCTTGGTCACCCTTTCGTAGGTCTCGCGGTCAGTCTGGAGGGCTTCCATGATCTCCGGCAGCCCCGGCCCCGACTGTTCGCCGGTTTCCATGGCGACGCCGGCCCCCTGGAATCCCTTGCTGGGATCCCTCAGCTTGTACATGTTTCTTGCGTAGTTCTTCGGATTCAGGTACCAGAGACCGTCAGCGTATTCTGTGTCACCAAACTGATCACAGAGCCAGCACATGCTTCTACCTCCCCGAGTGTCACCCCCGCCGGCCCTGGCGGTCTTCCAAGCTTCTACGCCGCCGTGAATACCGTTCGGCTACCGCTGGGTTCGTTTCCAGATAACAGTCCGACTGTGCTGTCTAGACCGTTCGTGCTACAGATTACACCCGGACACTTCGGTTGTCAATCCTGGCCACGTGAGGAACACGGGCAGCCGTCGGGTTGAGCGGCACCGGCTCCGCGGTGCCCGCGTTCATGGCTTAGCTAATTGTGCTGCCCTGGGTCGGGCTCATCCGGTAGCCGCCACCAACGCTCATCCGGGGGGCGACAATACACACCGCTGCTACACCGAGCATGCCGCAACGTGCGGCGAAGCCTGAAGTGATGACCATGCCAGCACAGGTCAGCCATCATTGAGCATCTGGTCTCTCTGTGCTGAGAGCGCCTGGTGGGTGAAGGGACCGTCCGCCGGATCTAACGTCTGAACACTGGACGTGGAGTCGCCAGCGGAAAACGGGAGGATTCTTGGCGACAGAAAGGAGAAGGGTGCGCCTGGCACCCTGTTCGGACCTTCTGTCGTCTTCAGCGGGGCCAGGATTGTCTTGTTGCTCATACCCCATCTCCTCTACCACTGCGGGCAAACAGTCCGGAAGGGGCTACTAAGCTCGTATTCATTATGCCTGCTGCCGTCAACCGCTCGGGGTCGCCAATTCAAACTTCCTGTTGACACACGGTCTCTATCCAGTTGTCGTCAGTCTGCCTTCATGCACCAACCACACGATACCCCTCGCTCTCTGGCCGGAACTTCTCCGTGCGGGCGCAAGTCGAAGAGTCTTCGTGACCTTGCCGAGGAGTTCGGCGTGCCTCACGAGGCGGTGAGGCGAACACTGGCGGCCGCACAGGCAGTGGACATGGCTGAAGAAAGCAGCCAGTCTACTACTGCCATCGGATAGCCGCCACAGCGTCCCAGAGTTCCTTCACCACCTGGTCGGCGGCTCGTCGCTCCCTGGCACGGGCTTCCTCGACTTGATCGTCACCCGCCCTGGCCAAGGTCTCATATTCAGCAGCTTTCTTCTGCCACGCCCGTACAGACTTCCGGAACTGCAGGCTGGTTGGCAGGCGTACAAACCGGTCATAGAGCGCCCTCCCCTCGGCGATCCAGTTGATTTAGCCCCTTCAGACCCGGAGTAGCGACTCTCTGATTTCCCTCAAGGCATCTCTGACCAACACACGAGTCTTCAGCGACAAGAAGGAAGCGTGATGGGGTTTCTGCTGCAACTGGGAGAGTCGTCGAGGACAGGTTGAACTGGCCAATGGGGGAAACCAATCTACACCACCGACGACACCCTGGAGACGCGTGGCGCTCTCTTGCGGTACCGGGGAGGCCAGTGGACGCCGAGCCTCCCCGACGCTGTGAGCTCCGGTCGCCTGCGCCGTGGTTTGGTGTGCCCCGCCGGAGCGTCCCCAGAAGCGCCACGTCACGCGATGCTGCCTGCCGGACCCTCAACGAGTGTTGGACCAAGGGCCCGCCACCGGGTTCAGCGCCAACAATCATCTCGTGCCAGTCACCCTGCAATTGTATTGGCCCGTGAGATTCTATAGGATTAGTAACTGCAATGATCAAGCGAGCCGACGCATTAGTAGTTATGCCGCACCCCGATGATGTTGAATCTCGCATGGGTGGTACTGTAGCTCGTTGGACACGTGAGGGGAAGGAAGTCATCTACGTAGTGTGTACCAACGGGGACAAGGGTACTGGCGACCCCAATATGCAACCAGAAGAGCTGGCCAGAGTTCGAGAGCGGGAGCAACTGGCTGCTGCGGAGATCCTTGGGGTGAGAGAAGTTGTCTTCTTGCGCTATCCAGACCAAGGTCTGGAAGATACCCCTGAGTTCAGGAAAGAGATTGTGAGATTGATAAGGACGTACAGGCCTGATACTGTGGTGGCGGTTGACTCCTACGGGAGATAC
>JAZFSU010000324.1:0-3686 GCA_036446335.1 Dehalococcoidia bacterium
AAATGGGTGGGGTGGGGAATAGTCTGATACAAGATTGACGACGCGTCAGGGCGCGGGTTGCAGGCATGAGGAAACGCAGCATAGTCTACTAATGACAGGCAGGTTCGCAAGAGTGGCCCCCAAGGAGCACATTCTTGGTCGTAATTTCATTGCAGTTGACTACCAGTCTGCTAGAATGGGGTCATGCGAAGACAGGTCATTGCCGTTTCCGCAACCGTTGTGGGCACCCTTATCGCCTGGGGTCTCCCGTACTATCTCGAAGTCAATGGGACGATTACCCCAGACAACTCCCATCGGCTTCTATTTTGGTCTGTTTTGGGGACCATCCTCATCGTCTGTGTTCTTGTTTGGGGGTTTTGGCCGAAGGGGAAGAGAATTCGCTTTCACAAGCTGGTAACACTTGAGCAGCCGGAGGCACAAGGCGGTCGTGAAGTCGGGGATGCCGAGCCAGAAAGTCATGCGATGGCGAGCCTGAAGCAGGCGCCCGATGAGACTGAAGCGTATGCCGATTGGATGAGGACGGCCATAAACTATGATGCGGGTGACCTGCCGGTTGTATCAAGGTTGGTGAGCCTGACCTCTGTTGGGAGCCCCTGGAGGAGACAGAGGATGCCTACATTGAGTTTAACTTCGATTTCTGGAGCAGTAGCGTCCATCTGTTGGAGGTCAGCAGAGAGATAGAGGGGCACATATGGTTTGGGGACGGTGAACTGGAACGTGTACCTGAGATCACTGGGAAAGCAAGCCAGGTAGGGCCTCTAGAACGAAGCAGGGCTCACCGGTTTACAATCAGACAGTGGTTGCCCTTTCCCGTAAAGGTCAGGATGAGAATGGCATATGGTGGCCAAGTTGAATTTGACTTCAGTAGAGTGAATGTCTTTGTTGTGGGAAGACTGCCCGATGGTTCAAAGAGCGCAACTTGCAGATTCCCTTTGCCAGACGTTGTGCGCGCCCAAATAGATTATCATCCTGATGCACCAGTTCCCGGGGCGGCAGGTTCTCAGCCCGAATGAGTTTCAACAGGGTGTCTCTAGACGGGTACGGGTTCTCGCGGTTCCTGAACCGCCACTGCACCCGGGAATGACGAAAGATCTGAGGCACATCCTCATCCTTCCGCGGAAGGACTGCCAGCGGGGCTCCGCCGCTCCGGACTCCCCCCAGGGGACGGGGCGGTGCGGCAGATGCTGATTGCCAACTACGCGTTGCTGACGTAGAATGGAACAGCAAGTCGGTTGAGCGTGTTGGTCGAGGAAGAATGAGCCAATCCAAGCGACAGGCAATCAAGGTCCTCATGGTGGAGGATGACGAGGAGATCAAGGAGGTCATCTCCCTGGCCTTCGAGATAAACTGGCCCGAGCTCAAGCTGATCTCCACCCGCCTGGGCAAGAAGGGCGTTGAGTTGGCAGCCGGCGAGAGCCCCGATCTTGTCATTCTCGATCTTGGCCTTCCCGACACCAGCGGCTTCGACGTGCTGCGTGAAATCCGCGCCTTCTCGAATGTGCCGATTCTGATTCTGACCGTCAGAGGTGAAGTGGAGGACATCGTAAGGGGGTTGGAGGCTGGGGCGGACGACTACATGACGAAGCCATTCCGGCAAGTGGAGCTGCTATCCCGCATGAGAGCCTTGACGCGCCGGGCTCGCCCTACAGGCGGAGAAACACTGGCCTACGGGGAACTGTCCGTCGACCCTTCCACGGGGGAGCTCTGTCATGGTCGGACACGGACGACCCTGACCCGCATCGAAGGTGAGGTTCTCTCGCACCTGATGAAGGGTGCCGGCCAAGTGTCAACCTACTCCGCCCTTACCGAGGCGATCTGGGGGATGGGCTACCAGGAAGACACCGAAGCCCTGAGGGTCTACATCGGGCGCCTGCGGCAGAAGATCGAGGCAGACCCAGAACAACCGCAGATTATACTCGCCAGTCCTGGCATCGGATACTCACTGGCGAAAGTGGCCTAAAACCATCCCGATGAGCCCCGACCAATCGTGGCGAAGGCCGAGGTCTTGACAGCAGCCGCGGCCGTCTCTGTGCGGGACAGCTCGCGCCAGCAGGATGGTCGTTAGCCAGTCACGGTGGCACGGCGCGTCGTTCTGGCCTATTCGGGTTTAACGAGCATGTGACCACCAGGAACGGTGATGACAATCTCCGGGAAGTCGGCGTCACCCTCAATCTTCTCGCGCAAGCGCCGAACGTACCTATCGAGTGAGGCCTCGGCGCCCTGCCGGTCGAGCTGGCCCAGTGTCACCGAGTCCTCACCCCAAATGGCAACGGCCAACAGGGGACGGGCAACCGCCTCACCGGCGCTCTCCATCAGCCTTCTGAGGAGCCGACCCTCGGTTTCAGTCAGGTGGCTCTCCTTTCCTCGGCAGTAGGCCACGCGACTGGCCGGATCGAATCTCAGTTGGCCGCTGACCAGCGGGCCCTCGGCAGGCGCGGGAGCTACCCTGCGTAACAGGGCTCGAATACGTGAGAAGAGCTCGGCCTGCTTGAACGGCTTGACCATGTAGTCGTCGGCTCCCCACTCAAGACCCTTGAAGACATCGGCCTCATCGGCTCTGACGGTGAGTATCATGATGGGCACGTTCGAGAACTTGCGGACTCTCTTGAGGACTTCATAGCCACTGATGTCAGGCAGGCCAAGATCAAGGATGATGACATCCGGCATCTCCTTCTCGGCCGACTTCACTCCGCTCTCCCCCGAACCAGTGGAGACGATCTCTACCTCCGGCCACTGGGTTTCGAGGCCCACGGAGATTACTTCCACGATTTCCGGAGCATCCTCAACGATGAGAACCTTCATGATTGCCTCGGCGGACCAGCTCAGCCCGCCCGCCAGCATGGGCCTGGCCTGGTATCAGAAGTGCGGCCGCGGTTACTCTCCATCGTCCGTCTCTCCGTCATAGCAGGCACTGGACAGTATATCACGTCAATTGCCTCGTGGGCACCGAGCTGGATATCCGACAGAGACGCGTGGCGCCAGCAAGAACACAGCGGGAACACCGAGACCAAGGCCGAAGGAGCGATCTTCTCGATCCGTTCCGGAGTTACCGAAGTGTTCCCCGGAAGGACGCCAGTGACCCGGACGGCCAGCCGGAAGACGGGCCGCTCAGCATCCGAGAGTGCTGAAGACCCAGTTCTGGTGTTTCCTGTGGAAATGGAGCTCCACGGCGACGGCTCCTTCGTCGTCGACGTGACGCTTGGCGTGGATGCAGCGACCCGACTTGGCCAGCTCTCGTGACGCGCGGTTTTCGTCCATGCGGACTACCAGAGAGTTCTTTAGAGAGAAGTCGAACTCCACCATTGTCTCTTCACCCCACTGCCGGTACGGCTCCGCCGGGGCAACGTCGCACGTGCCAGCACAATCCACCAGCGTCCCACGGGACCACCAGTGGCGAAGCGAATTGTAGACTTCTTCCGCCGAAGCTGTCAGTACCGAGAGGTTCACAAAAGTGAGTCCTTTGGTCCAGACGCAAGACGGTAGCTCCGGGCCGAGGGCCGGCCAGACGTGACGGCGGGTAGACCAGGCGCGCTGCGGTTAGCGGCCCTTATCCCAGCCAGTCAGGGTTTCGCGAGGTGGCATCGAAGGCGACGCCGGTCTTGTAGCCTTCCACCTGGCCGCCTTCGCCTGATTCGGCGGTCCGCGCCAAGAGAGCCGAGCGCTCTTCCGCGGTCATCGGACGAAAG
>JAZFSU010000325.1:0-3086 GCA_036446335.1 Dehalococcoidia bacterium
ACATCATTGAAGAGAACTCAGACTGGCCTCTCCTGAGTTCGAGAGTATGGGCGGGTTTGAAACCCGCCCATACGGGCAACAACACAGTAGCCGATTCTCACAAGCTGCAGCGCTGCCTCTCCTGTGGCGACGAAGTCAACATCGCGACCGGAGTCAACGTCGCGACAGGAGTCACGACGCTACGGTCTCTGGCCAATGCCACCCATGCTTCGACAGGCCTGTACCGAGCCCCTCGACTCCGCTCAGGATAGACTCCGCCGAAGGGCTCAGCATGAACGGAACTCAGAATCACACGTGAAGTCATCAGCGGGACAGTGCGCTAGCTCCGGTACGTGCCCATGAGGTCGCCCTGGGCCAAGACATGCCCCTGCATGGCATCGAGCACTTGGCTCTTGGTTGCCCCCGCATCTAGATTCAGGGTCCCGTCCAACGCATAGAGAGCGAACTGATACCGGTGAGCACCGCCGCTGGGGGGGCAAGGGCCACCGTAGCCGACGCTCCCGAAGTCATTCTTGCCCTGCAGGGCTCCGCCGGGGACCTGGCCCTGCGCAAGCTGCCTCGTTTCCGGCGAGATATTGAACAGGACCCAGTGCGTAAACACCCCGCCGGGCGCATCCGGGTCGTCCAGTATGAGAGCGAAGGAACGGGTCGCCGGAGGCGGCTCACTCCACGCAAGCGGCACTGACACGTCGTCCCCGTCGCACGTGTACTCGACCGGAATCAGCTCGCCCTCCTGGAACGCGGAACTCGACAGCTGCAGTCCCTCCCCTGCGGGAGTCGGGCTGGCTGTCGGAGACGAGGCTGGCTCGTCCCCACCACCACAGGATGACGCACCGAAGGCAACCACGAGAGAGATCACCAGCCCCAACGAGACCACAAGCTTCTTCATCTCAACCCCCATCATGGCTGTTCGCAGGTCTGACGCCGGGCATATGATACCACAGTGTCCGCAGCGGTACAGTGGCCGCGCCCTCAGTAGGAGGATTCAGGGCAACGGGCGGCATTGGAGTGAGACAATGGAAGGAAGTCGGGGCAGGAAAAGAGCAATGGTTCGCGGGGTCTACGAGGACAACCGCGGGGCCTGAACGGTCTCAACGAGGCGGAACATTGCGGAGACAGCCAGTGGCATCATTACTCCGAAAATAGACCATTGATGCTTCCGGGCGCTTCTCCTGCGTCACTCCCGCGGAAGCGGGAGTCCACCACCACCCTTGTCTGGATTCCTGCTACCTGCTTCCGCAGGCACAAGCCTCGCAGGAATGACACGCGCTCGACAGGGGGAAGAACGCCACGGAAACAGCCGGTGACATCTACTCTCACCAGAAGACTCCGACGCTGGAGGCGACTCCCATGGGCTCCCAGAAGGTACCCAGGCTGGCCCTCTCCACCTCAATAGCGTCCGAAAGCGCGTCCATCCGGTCTTCTTCATCCTTCATTTCCTGATACCACTCCTGCATCCTCTCGGTCTCCTCTGTGCCTGTGATGAATGTCTTCCCGGCGGTCCACTCCTGGTATTCCATCACAACTGAGTTGTGCGCTTTCACTGACTCATTGTAGTCATGCAGCGCAATCTCGAAGTCGAGCTTCCTCTGGGCCCACTCCTCGTAGTAGGCATAGTCAATACCAGCGGCCGCTTCAAGACTGACCATGCCGTACTCTTTCCCAATCACCAGGTATCCGACCTTGTCCCAACTGCCAGCCTCAACTGCGCCGGGCTCCGAGTCCGGTCGACCGCCGGTGGTATCAATATAGACCAGTCCTCGGTCCACGGTGTCGAAAATGTTCAAGGCATGCCCCACGCTGTCATCGTCGAAGTCCAGAGCGACCCAGGCGGCCTTGATCCCGGCAGCCTCGGCGTTGTTGTGGAGGTCCTCGGCAAACGAGCCGCAAACGTAGACGCCGACAACGTAGGGATTCTTGTCACTCTCGTCCGCCAGAAGGAATGCCTCCAGTTGCTGCCAGGTCGGATCGACAGCTTCGACGTTGTCCACAAGCCTGATATCGTCCTCCGGGCCACAGGGCGAGCATTCGTTCCTGACATAGGGGGGCTGTTCCCCATGGTGGACCGAGACCCCCTCCATCGACTGCCCTGCAGGCGTTGGAGTAGGTATCAGCGTTGGCGCCGGTATCGGACCAGGTGTCAGAGTCGGCAGAGGCGTTGGGAGAGGCATCGGAGTCACAGCCGGGACAGGCATCGGTGTCGGCGTTGCATCAGCAGCGATCGCCATGGTTGGCGGTAGTGCAGGAAGTGACGGCGGCACCGCTACCGGCTGGAACGTGGGCGATGTGGCGAGTGTTTCTCCACCCACCACGTAGCCGATGACGCTGACGAGCCCCACCAGGCCCAGAGATACGATCGCCAGAAACACCAGCCTCTTCACAATGTGCACCGCCCTCCCGATTCAGCCTCGCGCTGCCACTCACAACGAGTTCGAAGTTCAGGCAGCGGGCCATACTCGTGCCGGAGTGGCCTAGTTCCACGCTAGCACACGGTATGAGCGCACACAATGGCACTTTCGTTACCGGGGAGAAGAAGATAGTACTCCGGTGGCAACAAGGAGGGGAGGGCCTCGCTACAGGGTCATGGGTGCGCGCTTCGGGGACAGCAGAAGCCTGCTGGGCCTACCGGGCGCGTGCGACGCCGAGGTACTCGCTGTACTCAACGAGGCGAGCCAGGGCCTTGGTCGCTCTTTCGGGGTTGGAGTAGAAGTAGAGGTGGTCTCTCTTCAGCCTGCGGGACGCCGGTCCCCTCTGAGTCGCTCCCATGACCTGCGACACGAAGAAGATGGGCTTCCCGTGTTTCTTCATCAGGGCGATGGTCTTCTCCAGGTCCTCGAGCTCGCGGGCCTCGTGGCCCTTCCTCGCCTCGGCCATGCCCCGTCTCATCTCTTCGGGGATATCGACCCAGTCGCGGAAGCTGGATATCATGCCCACACCGCCGATGACGATGATGGAATCGATGTTCTCGTCCTCCAGCATCGGCCAGAGAGCGTGATAGCTGACTAGGTCGCCGCCGGGGTCGATCGGGTTGCCGCGAGACCATCTCACCGACATCATGGCGCTCAGCTTCTCCATCGTGGCCGCTG
>JAZFSU010000326.1:0-3893 GCA_036446335.1 Dehalococcoidia bacterium
GACCTCACTGGCGAGGCTGACCTATGGTGAGTCAATTCGCCCCATTGACACCCTCCGACAAGAGAGCTAGACTCAAGTTCCAGTTGCTGTCGAGGTAGACAGATGAGCGGAGATGGAACTGGAGGGCAGTGAGTATGGACGAGTGGTTCGCCACGTTAGACGACTCCATGTGGTTGCGACCGGATGAGCAAGGTCGAGACGAGGCTGCGTTCGTCAAGAGAGTACTGAGACTGAGAAAAGGGCAATCCGTGCTCGATGCCCCTTGTGGGGCGGGGAGAGTAGCTTGTCATCTGGCCAAGATGGGATGCCGGGTGACAGGCGTCGATCTGAAGGGCGCCTTCGTGGGGCGCGCGCAGGAGCGGTTCCACAAAGAAGGCCTGGCAGGACGTTTCGCTGTGATGGACCTTCGGCACCTGGATTTCACAGGGGAGTTTGATGGAGTAGTGAACTGGGGCGGTAGCTTTGGGTACTTCACAGACGCGGAGAACGTCGATGTCCTTGGACGATACGCCAAGGCGCTACGACCTGGGGGCAGGATCGTGATTGACCAGCCCAATCGGGAGAGAGTCCTAAGGAACTTCGTCGCTGAAATGCACCCGAGTGAGAGGATGACCCACCGGACCAGATGGGACGAGAAGGCCCAGAGAGTCATCACAGAACGCATCCTGGACGGGAAGAACGACCCCAGAAACGCGTCATCCATGCGGCTGTACACTCCGGGGCAGATAGGACGATTGTTCGAGCGGGTCAGCCTCGATGTGGAAGGACTGCGTGGGTCACTTTTCGGTGACACCTATCGAAGGTCAAGCCGACGTATGATCGTGGTAGGAAGGAAGAGAAGGGACTGAGGGCTGACCAGAAAGCGTGGTGGGAACTGGCTGGTGGTAGACTGTTTGGGCGTGGGGCAGAGTACCCTTGTGACAGACAAACTTCGTGGGTGATTGGGGAGATCATGAGTTTCATGAATCTAGCGCATCGCGGAGCCTCAGCCTATGCTCCTGAAAACACACGGGCTTCCTTTGACAAAGGGATTGAGCTTGGAGCAAACGGAATTGAAACCGATTTGCAGAAGACAAGTGATGGTGTAATCTTCCTCTTCCATGATGATAGATTGGACAATAAGACAAACGCGAAGGGGCGTCCGATTGAGTACAGTTGGGCAGAGCTAAGGCGTCTGGATGCGGGCTCATGGTTTTCACCCGAGTACAAAGATGAAAGATTGCTCTCTCTAGAAGAGTTCCTCCGGCGCTATGGAACTAGACCACTCTTGCTTGCGCTTGAATTGAAAGTGCCGTTTGTTGGAGAAGAAGTTGAAGGAATATTGCAGCTGGTTGACCTTTATGACGTTCGTGAAAGAGTCACACTCACATCGTTCCTCTTTGACAACTTGGCAACTACTCGCCAAGTTGATGCAGAAATACGAATCGGCTATTTGGTGAGAAGGATCGACATTGATGTCATCAGGCAGTTGACAGCAATAGACGCACAACAAATATGTCCTTCCGCAGATCTAATTACAGCTGAAGACGTGTCATTGGCCAAGGAACATGGCTTAGAAGTCAGGACATGGGGTGTAGAGAACATAGATTTGATGAACCATGCACTCAACTGCCAAGTAGACGGTATGACCCTTGATTCCCCTGATGCCTTGCGCAAGCGTCAACAAGTGTGAAACGGTGGCTTCGCAGCCTGAGTTAGTGAGGAGTGATCCAACCTACCCCGAAAATCCTGCATAGTCTACATTCCCTTCATCAACAAGAAGAAAGCGTGATGGGGACTAGTTGGTGGCAGGCTGCTTGGGGCAGGTCAGAGTAGTTGCCAGGTAACGGGGGCCAGATTATGCTCGGCCAGGATGGAAGACACGGTTTGAGAGCTGCGTTGGTGGTGCATCGCGTTGCCCGTGACATGAGTACCAACATGGAGACAATCAAGGCCGCGCTCGACAAAGCAGCTAGCCACGGAGCAGATTTGGTGCTCTTCCCGGAGGCAGCGTTGACCGGCCTTACCAATAACGATGAGCCGTCACACGACTTGCCGCTCGGTCAGACGATTCCGGGCCCAGCCACCGATACTCTGTGTGATCTGTGCAGCAAGAGAGGAATCTGGCTTGCGATGGGACTGTTGGAACGCGATGGTGACAGGTTGTATGATTCTGCCGTTCTCATTGACCCGCATGGCAAGATCCAGCTGAAGTACCGGAGAATCTCGCCAGGGTGGCACGGCAAGGGAGCAGATCCGTTAGTGTATTGTCAGGGGAAAGAACTGCGCAAAGTAGAGACGTCGCTTGGGAGTTTTGCCTTCTTGATTTGTGGGGACCTGTTTGATGACTCCATAGTCGCACGGCTGCGTGATGTCGGTCCTGATTGGCTACTCTTCCCTTTCGAGAGGTGCTTTGGCCGTGATGGTAGTGACACAGATGCTAGGATACGTTGGGGCAAAGAAGAAAGAGAACAGTACGTGGATCGAGCAAAGCTGGCCGGAACCACCACACTGATGGCCAATGCCCTTTCCGATGCAGACACTCAAAGCAGCAACTTTGGAGGCGCCATGGTCGTTGGGGCGGATGGCTTCGTGATAGACTCCCTACCTCTCTATGAGAGTGGCATCCTCTATGTGGAACTCCAACGCTGAGCGTGCCGCTTTGAGACAAGAAGAAAGCGTGATGGGGACTGGTTCCAGGCTGGGTCATTGTCGTACGGATGCGGAAGCGTCATCCCGAATCGATCCCGGAGCAGGCGCATGTCGCGCCGGTCGGTCCCGGTTGGCTCATAGCCCGCGCACCCAATCTGATCGGAAGCACGCGCCGCAGGTTCTTCTTGCCGGGGTGATGCCGCTCGTTCGGCGACAAGCTGGATTCGCGGCCCGCCATCGACCTACGGGGCGGCGTTCCTGATGAACTGCAGCAGGGCGTCAATCTCGGCGGCACTCAGGGCTGCCTTGAAAGATGGCATGCCAGCCGTGAGCCGGCCGCCCGATATCGTGTCTCGTATCTCGGTATCGCTCAACTCCGCCAGACTCTGCTGGGTCAACGCCGGAGCAAGATTGAGGACACCCTCTCGGCTGTTACCGTGACAGACGGCGCAGTTGGCGGCAAACAGTTCTCCGGCACCCTCGGGCGATGGTGACGCCTGCGCTGAGGACGTCGGACTTGAGTCCGCGGCCGATGGTGCGGTACCTCCCGAAAACAGAGCGACGCCCAGAATCAGTCCGGTTACCACGCCAGTCACCGCTACGGCTATCGACGTATAGGTGAGCCGCCTTTTCTCACTGATCGCCACGTTGCCTCCCTACAGAGCTGCCGACAGCGACCACAGTGCCGCCATACCCATCACCAGGACAGAAGCCCCCACCGGCACGAAGGCCCGGAAGGCGATCTCCTTGTCCGAAAACATGCGCCGCGCCAGCCGATAGGCGACGTAGAAACTCAAACCAAGCCCGATGGCGATCAGCACTACCTGCAAGACATACGTCTGATCGGCGGTCATCAGTTGCCGGATAGTGATCTCGTCAGGAGCGATGCGGTTTAGCGGGAAGTCCTTGAACAGGCCGCCGATGACGCCACCGACAGCCCCCCACGTCCGAAAGATGTGGTCCAGAATATCGGCAATGAACTTCATCGCTCCCAGCGGTATTACCGCGTAGCCGAAATGAATGAAAAAGGCCTTCGTGCCGGTGCCATTGGCACCACTGAGCAACCGGCCAAGGTAGCTGAAGCCGTAGACCAGCAGCAGAGCCACGGCGAGGCCCCCCAGAAAGAGCAGGCCGATGCTCGCCAGACGAGGCCAATCGGCTGGCGGTGTCCCGGCAGGCAGGACGGTTTCCATGAACGACTTCATCTCCGGGAGAAAGAGGACCAATGAGAGGGGAACCACCGAGACCAGCCCGGTGATGAT
>JAZFSU010000327.1:0-4321 GCA_036446335.1 Dehalococcoidia bacterium
CTTGAGTCTGAAGGGCGGAACAGAATAAGCCAGACCAAAGAACCAGCCGAGCAATATCACCACTGTCAGGGCATAGTTACGAGTGACTATCAGAAGTGCAACGAGCAACGCCGCAGCCGCGACATTCTGAGCTATGATCACCCTTCTGGCCGTGTCTGCTCGGAGCTCGCCTGTGACGAGCGTATTGGTGGGGCCGAACAGCCGATCTTCCTCTCGGTCAGTGTAGCTGTTCGCGAACTCGGCTACCGCCTGAATGGTGAGAATCGTCGCTACGAAGAGTGCGAGCGGAGCCCAATCAGGTGTCCCACCGTCCAGGCCGAGAAGAACCGCTCCGACCCAGGCCGGACAGCCAAGCCATATCCAGTGGGGAACGTTAGCCTTCCACAAAGCCACCAGAGTTCGTACGATCATACCAACCACTCTCGAGCACGGTCAGAGCCTCCGTCGCCAGATGGATGCTCGGCCCTGACGCCACTGCATCAGGTGAACTTCTTTCGCAGGAACGGCGAATCCCTGAGCGCCTCGATATTCGAAGCTCCAACGCAGAACATGCTGATCCTCAACTCCTCGATCACCTGCTGTAGGAGAGCTGTTGCTGCCTCTGCCGAGTCGTCGGCTGCCTTCAGCAGAGGCAAGGCCATTCCTGCGACATCGGCGCCCAAAGCAATAGCCTTGGCCATATCGACACCGCTGCGAATGCCCCCGCTCGCCACTACCAGCTGGCTGGTCGCACCCTTTCGAGCCATCTGTATTGTCTCAGCGGTAGGTATGCCCCACAACTTGAAAGCAGCGGCAATACTCTCAGCCCTGCGGGAATCCGCGCGATGTCCCTCCATCTCGCTCCAAGTCGTGCCACCGGCGCCGGCCACATCTATGCCAGCTACCCCGGCCTCAGCGAGTCTTCTTGCCGCATCCTCGGAGATGCCGTACCCGACTTCCTTTACGATCACCGGTACCTTGAGTCCGTGGCAGATGTTCTTGATTCTCCCGAGAATGCCAGCGAACCTGGTGTCCCCCTCTTCTTGGAGCGCTTCCTGCAGAGGATTGAGATGCAGGATCAGTCCATCTGCGCCTATCATGTCCACAGCGCGCTGACACTCTGAAACACCATAGCCGTAGTTGAGTTGGACGGCTCCGAGGTTGGCGAAAAGCAGAATATCCGGCGCAATGTCGCGGACTTCATACGTGTATGCCAGTTCCGGCTCCTCGATTGCGCACCTCTGCGATCCCACCCCCATCGCCACACCCAGAGTCTGTGCTGTCTGAGCCAAGTTGCGATTGATGCGCCTCGAGGCCTCGATCCCTCCTACCATAGGAGATATAAGAAGAGGAGCCTGGAGAGTCTTGCCCAACAGCGATATCGAGACGTCGATACTCACCAAGTTCACCTCCGGCAGGGCCTGATGGACAAACCAGTAGTCGTCCAACCCGGTGGCTACGCCATCGAATTCCAGGTCGTTGTTGAGCGCGACATCGAGGTGCTCCCTCTTGCGTTGGCGACTAGCATCTTTCATGAGTATCTGATTCTATCTCCACCAACCCGATCCGTCAACGATGACCCGGGTAACGCGCCGCGATCCACGACTTGTAGCGTCACCCACATCACCATTCGGAGAGAACTATGTGAAGACCTCCATGCAGAGTCGAGCGGTCTGCTCAGAAATGAGCCGCAAGACTGCGCTTCCATAGCCTTGGCGAAGCGAGCGTTCGCCACAGCTCTCCGAAAGCCTTCTCTTGCCAACAGCTCTCCAGCCCGCAGACTGAGGGGTATGCTGTCGACCCCATGAAGAGGAGTCTATCCTGCTCATGGGCATGACTCTCAAGCGCTGCACGGTTTCGCTCTGCGCCTCACCGCGCTACGACGCCTACGGTCTTCAACATAAGTTGTCTGGCGGGCCGGTGCAATCATCCTAGGCAAATGTACCGCTAGTGTCAAGTGGGACGTACTTTACTTCTCTCAACCTTTCCCCTCAAAGTTGCGGGGACACAACCTTGGTTTGTACACCTTCTCCCGTTCTCAACACAGCTATCCTGGGCACACTACTTCCATTGAGGGGAATAGCCTTGCGCGCTGGGCTACTATCAGCACGCTCAAGAGTCCGTACCAGCTGTAGTGTTTGTCTTGTGGGAGCGTTCACGTTACCGATGACGTGTACACCAGGGACGCCGGGTTCCACACAACCCCTATCGTCTGATGACCGAATCTTCTGGGTAGAACGCAACATGCCCTCAACACCAGCGGCGTCCCATCCCGCTCACAGTTTCGAGTCATCACCGCATCACTTTGTGCCGCCAGCCACCGCATCAGGACTGAACGCAGAAACGGCGGAATCGCAGACTGACCGAGCGTTGACCTTGCGCCATGCTTTATGTCAACTCCTGCAACGATCGAGGCCACCGTCTGTCGCTCCACCTTCGACCGGCCCGCCTGCCCAGGTCGCCGCGCAAAACGACTCCCTGAGCCATTGACAGCTCGCGGACAATGGGTTACGATACCCGCACTCAGCCCCGGACTGGATGGGGCTGGTTTCACACGCTCGGTTTCCCCCCCGCCCGAGAGGCTCCTCTGGTAGATGCTGGTATGTCTGCTTGGCATCCGCCCGTCGAGACATGTGCCGAAAGTGGAGGTGTCCCGTGATCGAGTTGGCGAGGCAAGTTGGCAATAGGGGGCAAAGCAGCAGGAGAATAATGGCAGGCACGCTGGCTGTCGGCCGTGGCAACCTTTTCACATTGGCCGCACTCGCGTTCCTTGCGTCCTTCTCTCCATTTACCTTCCTTCCATTCCTTGCTGCAGCCATCATCCTTGCCCTCCTGGGCGCGCTTTTCATCGTGTTTCCGCCGTTTCTGGAGTTCTTCTGGTAGGGCCCAGTGCCCCTGTCCGGTTTTTGTGAGGGACATCCGCGGAATCCGATAGCAAGCCTCGGTTACATCTCAGGCCCGCGCATGGCCAGCTACGTGCATTCCGGCCATTATCCCGCGCAGATAAGCATCCGAGGCGGAGGTGTCCCCCGACAAAACTTATGAAGCGGCTTGAGAGCAAGAGGCGTAGACGGCGCAGGCTTCTTCATGGTCGCAGGGCTCGGGCTTTCCCTGATCATCAGCCGACTAGACCGGTTGTGCTTACCTTCATCCCTGCGTTTCTGGCCGTCATTGGCTTGGGCTTGATGACAATAGCTGAAGTGATTCTGGCCCCGATCGGAATCGCCATGCTCTAGCTCCGAGCGGCCGACTTGACCGAGACGCAGATACAAGGGATTGCCATTCACATCATTATCGAGTATAATCCACGCACTCTGGCAACTGGGCTGGCTGGGGGTGGAGAATGTTTGAATCCCACCAATGGCTCCATCTCATAATCGGTGATTTCCCCGGTTTGATACCTCTTGACATGCTGCCGTCGGCGATTCTGATAGGTGCCGGCGTGGGTCTGGCTCTCCTAGCCGGGGCCTTCATTCTGGTCTGGGCAGCTATGTCGGGGATGGCCCGCCTGGACTAGCACGGCCAATCTCTGCTTTATCGCCACTCGCGCTTGCGGCACAGAAGATGGCAACGTAGAGACACTCATGGCGTTCAGAGAAGACTATCTGGAGGCGAACGCCGCGGGAAGAGGCCTTATCTCACCCTGCTACAGGTTGAGCCCGCCCATTGCGGAGCCCATCACTGACCATCCCGCATTGAAGCCAATCGTCAGAGCGGCGATGTTGCCTTCCGCAGGTAGAAGCGAAACGGCGCTGAGTCCGGGGAATGCGTTGAAGGTGGCAGGTGTGTTGCGACGGTGTTGGCAGCATCTAACTCAATGGTGGCATGGCAGCAGAGGAAGGCCATTGCGAGCAGGGTCAACTACTGCACTGCTTTGCGATTGTCAGTCCTTGAGAAGAGCTTCGAGGTCACTTATCTTGAACCTTCGTTCACGACGAGGGCCGAAGCGATATGCCCTCACAACTCCCATCTCGCTCCACCGCCTCAAAGTATTGGGATGCACTTTGAGAAACTCGCTAGCCTCACGTATCTTCAGCACACCTTCTATCAGGAAGTCCGCTGTCATATCCTCTTCCGCCTTGCTGCCTCTTGACTTCGCTGAGACGCCTGGCCTCGGCTGAGTATACCAGCACTGCACCAGACCATGAGCTCGCGTGAATATCGTCTCGACATCGCTCGCCTAACAGTAGCAGACGAACATAACAAACCTATAACGATTCTTCTCGGCCATAAGCGGAGAAAAACAGCCGCCGGCCATGCCTCACCCATCGCGTCCAGTTTGACGACCAACGGATTTGTCAAGTAAGATGATCGTGATTGTGATGCAGATCACAGAGGAAAC
>JAZFSU010000328.1:0-2929 GCA_036446335.1 Dehalococcoidia bacterium
GGCAGAGGTTCAGGAGCTTGTCACGGAGAGGCCGGACATACCTGCCCTGTGAGAGTCTCACCTGGTACTGGCTAGACCTGATTCCCGAAAGCCTGAACGACTGTTGGAGGCAGACATGCGCAGTGCCTGGGAAGCAATTAAAGCGAGGCGGAGCATCCGCAAGTTCAGCCCTGACGATGTCCCTGAGGAGATGATCAACCAGATGCTCGAGGCCGCCAGACTGGCCCCATCGGGAGGTAACGTCCAGCCGTGGCGCTTCCTGGTAGTCAGGAGCCCAGAGCTCAAGCAGAAACTACGCGAAATATGTATGGAGCAGCGGTTCATAGAGGAAGTACCGGTAGTAATTGTCTGCTTCGGCGACCTGACCCGATATTCGCCGGAAGCCGCAACGAGACGACGACAGGATTTCATGGACTCCGGAGTCCTGGAAACGCTATCAGGGCGTTTCGCCGATCCTGAGTTCAGGGCACGCATGCAATCCATGCCCACACCGTCTCGTGAGCAGTTACTCCCCGGTATCGTAGCCAATACCTATATCGCCATTGAGCATCTGGTAATAATGGCGACGGCTCTGGGGCTAGGTACCTGCTGGGTGGGCGGTTTTGATCGGGCGGCGATCAACCGGCTCTTTGCTTTGGCCGACACTCTGGTCCCAGTTGCCGTGATACCGGTAGGTTACCCCGCTGGCAAACTACCCCCGCCACGGCCGCGCCTCAGCATTGAGGAGATCCTGGTTGAGCCACAGGTGCAACCCACCGATGAATCGGTGTGAGAGTGACCAAGACCAGCCCCGAGCCGAACTAGTATGCCTCGACGGGAACTTCCCAGCCCTCACGTAATCGTGCCTTCGCCACGTGTCTGAGAATCATTGTGTCTTTGCCTGGGCAACGCACAAGCCCTGCGGGTCGGAAACAAAATGGGGGCGGCATTATGCGCTGGGGATCGTGTGTCGGTCAGAAACGTCTTCAGTGAATCTGAGTATTTTGGTGAAGACTATCCAGGGCTTGGGGGGATCAGGTTAGGTCATAACCCCGCCAACAGGTTCCCATCACACCTTCCTCTTGTCGAGGAAGACTGCGAACACTACGTACGGCTTGCGTCGAGATTCATGACGCCTCTTGCCTCCGGGCAGCCCTCTATGCGTTCGCCGCGGTTTGGTAGAAGGCGATGATGTTCTCAGGCGGGACCTCTGCCACGATATTGTGAACGGAGTTGGCAACGTAGCCGCCGTCCTGCTTCAGGTACGCGACCACTTCCGTGGTTTCCTCGATTACGTCCTCGACCGATCCGAAGGGAAGGGTAGTCTGGGAGTTGATTCCCCCTCCCCAGAGGGCAATACGGCCCCTCGCCTTGTCCTTCCATTCTTTGTGGCTCCGCTTTCCCGCCGACCACTGAACCGGGTTGAGAATGTCGAAACCGCTCGCGATGATCCCGTCGATGATATCGTATACCGCCCCGCAGCAATGGAGAAACCTTTTTGCCTCAGGAGCGATCTCGGCGATGGCATCATTGACCTTTCTGTAGTACGGGACGAACAGATCATCGAAGACGGGCGGTGGCAGGATGGTGGTCGTCTGCATACCTTGGTCGGCGCTCTCCACCATCAGTATATCTACCGAATCCTTGATTTCAGGCAGCAGCCTGCGGACGTTCTCTACGGCGTGGTCGGTAATGATGTCGTACACTTCCTTGACGTGGTCTGGGTCGCTAATGCACATCATCGACCATTCAGGAATGCCGCCCCGGGGGGTGTAGTCCAGGCCCGCCATCAGGCCGGAGAACATGACGGCCCTTCCTGTCGCGGATCGGACACGGCGGCAGTATTCCCGCACCGACACGACTTTCTCGTCTGTCAGGAGCTGTGCGCGCAGGTCCTCGCGCAGCTCGTCAAGATCGACGTAGGATAGGTCCCCGGCAATGTCGAACGGTTGCAGGCCATGCTCGGCGTCGAAGACGTAGGATCTGGGAGGCATTGAGAGCAACAGGCTGCGCCGTCCCCGTCCTCGGTTGTGCCGGATGGTGCCGTCCGTCTGGACCTCGAACGCTTCTGGATGTTTGACCCGGGCGGGCAGGCGCCCGTTGAAATCGTAATCGTACCACCGCTCCGGCTCCTCGAAGGCGTTTGTAGCATGGTCCAGGACAACTGTGACAACGTCACACCCCAGAGCGTCGAGCACGTCGGGATCGGGCAGGGCCAGCATTTGGAAGGTATCGTACGCCCGGGGCCGCCGCGGGGGTAACCCCAGCGCCTCCACCAATCTGGGATAGGCGAACACGCTGATTCCGGTGGACCCCATGGCACCTAGGTCCTTGGGTAGCTTGTCGGGGATCCTGTGCTCCAGAGCATCCATCACCCTCTGCCTGCTATCGCCCATGGCACAGACCCTCCTTTCGTGGTAAGGGGTGAAACCCCATTACGTTGGGGTCTCCCATTTCAAGTCGTTACACGGTCTCAACTAGGATACCACTAGTACCCGTCAGGCCTTCTTCTTGTCGATGATGTTGGGACTTGAGTCTAGCTCCCTCATCGGAGAGTGTCAATGCTGCCACGTCGAGGGCAGCTGTTGAGTGCCCCTTCCCGGTGGAGATTGACGGCCTGGTGCCGTGAAGGTACCATTCATGGCATGGCAATGAGGGTCAGGACGCTTCATTGCAGGTCGAAGTGGGCGTATTCCAGGAAGGCGGGGAGAGCGGAATGTCTTTGGCTCTGAAGGGAATCAAAGTGGTGGATGTCTCGCAGGCGGTGGCGGTGCCGATAGCGGCGCGGCACCTGGGCGACTTTGGCGCCGACGTGATCCACGTGGAGCCGCCGCTGACCGGCGACTCGTGGCGAACCGCCCAGGCCGGGGCTGGTGGTGGCGGCAACGGCTCGCCTTCCGAGATCGACTCCAGTTTCGAGACGTTCAACCGCAACAAACGCAGCCTCTCG
>JAZFSU010000329.1:0-2392 GCA_036446335.1 Dehalococcoidia bacterium
GATGCTGGGCATGAGCCTCGAGGAGCAGGGATACCCGTCGGGTCTGTGGAAGAGGCAGAAGCTGGTAGCCATCAAGGCCCCGGTTTTCTCGATGTCCAAACTCCCCGGTGTGGACACCTACCTCGGCCCGGAGATGAAGTCTACCGGAGAGGTCATGGGGATCGACTACAGCTTCGGCGCTGCGCTGGCCAAAGCGCTTGTGGCATCGGGACTGGCTCTTCCGCCGGAAGGGGGGATTCTCCTCAGCGTCGCCGACAGAGACAAGCCAGCGGCCCTTCCTCTGGTCAGAAGGCTTTCGGAGGCTGGCTACAGGATCTACGCTACCGAGGGGACCTCGGCAATGGTCCGGGCGGCTGGCCTGGAGGTGACGATGATCGGCAAGAAGCTCAGCGAGGGCCATCCCAATGTCATCGACATCATTCAGGATGGTACGGTCGATGCGGTGGTAAACACCACGACCGGCGGTCAGGTTCCCATGCGGGATGGATTCCTGATTCGCCGCGCCGCCACCGAACGACGGATCCCCTGCTTCACATCGCTCGATACTGCGCGCGTGGCAGTGGAAGCCCTCGTCTCGAACGGACAGTCGATAAATGTCCAGCCGTTGTCTGAGTATTTGAAGAAACGCGGCCGGCTGACCCAATCAAAAAAGATTTAGGGATATGGTGGGGCGAGTGAAACAGGTTACTTCGACCGTTGTCGCGAGGACGGAAGTGTCCACCGGAGTTCATCTTCTCTGGGCCGACGCTCCGGAGATCGCCGCGGTGGCCCGACCGGGGCAGTATGTCATGGTGCGCTGTGGCGAGGGGCGGGACATGGTGCTGAGGCGGCCCTTGAGCATCCACAGGGTAACCCAGGACAAGAACGTGGCGTTTCTCTTCGCCGCCGTGGGACAGGGTACGGAATGGCTCTCCAGGCGCAGGCAGGGAGACCAGGTCGACCTGTTCGGGCCGCTGGGCAACGGCTTCCAGGTCGATCCCTCGTCGAAGAACTGGCTGCTGGTCGCCGGAGGCATTGGCATTGCGCCGCTTGCGGCTTTGGCCGATCAGGCGATGGAGAACGGCTGCTCGGTAACGCTCCTTTACGGCGCGGGGAATGTGTCACAACTGTGTACTGATCCCCGCTCGCTGCCCGGAGTGGAGACTGTCGTCGTCACTGAGGACGGCTCGTCGGGAGAGAAAGGAATGGTCACCGACGTCTTGCCACGGTACGCCGCCGGGGCGGATCAGGTGTTCGCCTGCGGCCCCCTGCCCATGTACCGGCGAATGGCTGAGATTAGCCGCGAGCTTGCCGGCAAGCCGACGCAGGTCCTTCTTGAGGTCGTGATGGGGTGTGGGGTCGGTGCCTGCCTGGGCTGTAGCGTTGAGACCAGGCATGGGCAGAAGCTTGTCTGCAAAGACGGGCCAGTGTTTGATCTGAACGAAATCGTGTGGGATAAAATAGCAGCGCCCCCCGGCGGGAGGCGCTGCTTGCTAACGAAGAGTGATGATCTTGCCTAGACCCACATTGCTTTGGAGGGGAGGGAAATGGTCGCCGAGCCGGGCATTATCTCCTCGCCCCGCTGGTTCTTGGTGCTGACCTCGATGTCAACCAGATACTCGTCACCCTCCTGATACTTCCTGGCGACTTTGCCGCTGAGCCACTGCGTATCCCCGAACATGTTGAAACGCGTGCACCGGAGACTCACCTTCTTGAGGAACCCGTCGTCTCCCATCCAGTTGCACAGCAGGTGCCCCGACCATGAGAACCTCTGCATGGCCAGGTCGTAGGCTATGGGCACTCCTATGGCATCCGACTTGTCCGAATCATAGTGGACGTCGGCCATCGGCTCCAGGTTCCCTGTCTCAGCATCCTTGACGCCCCACATGGGATGCCTCTTCATATACTTTCGGCGTATGCCGTGTGCGCCTTGGCCGCCGCCGATGCCTACCCAGAACTCCACCATGTCCGTCTGGCCAAGAGGGCCCTTGAGGACAGGCGTCAACTCGTCTCCCTCGTTGACATCCTCCCAGTAGCGGGGACTTGAGCCTCGGACTTCCTCGTTCCCGTAGCCCTCGTCTATCTTCTGCAGGTCCTCGGCGGTGTACTTCTGCTTCGTTATGTGGTCGTACTTGCCCCTCTCCTTGGCCTCGCTCCTGTCAACCCTCATGGTCTCGTGCTTGCATGTGCAGACAAGCTCGCCCCTCTGATTGTGGTAGACCGCCTTGCCGATCTGCAGGTACTGGCGTCCGCCCATCTTTCCCTGCTTCTCCACAATGTCAAGCGGCACGTCGAAGCAGGTCAGCTCGTCGTTGACGTGGATTGCCTTGTTCCACTCCCAGTGGCAACCGCAGTAGAAAGCGTGCACACCGGGCAGCCCTTCCATTCCCTGGGGAGCGGCCACGGCATAGGG
>JAZFSU010000330.1:0-2680 GCA_036446335.1 Dehalococcoidia bacterium
TGACCAAGATACTAATGGAAGGTGGCCGGGTCGCCGGTGTCGAGCTCGCGGAAGGTCGCACGTTGCGCAGCAAGGTGGTGATGTCCACTCTTGACCCCCACACCACTTTCCTGGACTTCGTGGGCGCGGAGAATCTGCCGGTGGATCTCAAGGAGTCCGTCGAGGGATGGGCCTACGACAAATGGAGCTACTATACGCTGCACGTTGCCTCCGACGAAGCGCCCCGGTACGCCTGCGACGACCCCTGGATCAACGAGTCATTCATGGTCGTTTTCGGGATTGAGAGCACCGACCAGCTGCTGGCCCATTGGGACAACGTGGTAGGAGGCAAGATCGGGGACAATTTCGGAGGACATGCCACATGTGAGAGCTTCTTCGACCCGACCCTGAGTGACATACCGGGCAAGCAGGTCTCCCTCTTCCAGATGCATGCCCCCTACGAGATCGATGGCGGCTGGGACAAACGAGGCAAGGAACTGGAGGACGCCATACTGGCCAAGTGGCAGAAGGCGGCCCCCAACTTCAAGCGTGAGAACATCATCACGACCACTTATGAGACGCCTGAAGACATCGCGATCCGCTTCCCGAATATGCGCCGCGGTGGAATCAAGCACGGCGACTACAAGCCCATTCAGCTCGGCTGTTTCCGTCCCAACCAGGACTGCTCAAGCTCGAACACGCCCATCGAAGGCCTGTACACATGCGGCGCGTCCAACTACCCGGGCGGCCTGGTGCTCGGCGGGCCCGGCTATATCGGCGCGAACAAGGTAGCCGAAGACCTCGGCGTCACCAAGTGGTGGAAGCCCACGCCTGAGATGGAAAAGTATATCAAGACGTACATCGAATAGCCGATCCGGCACACCACTGAAAGGAGCGAGATGGCTAAGGATTCTTACGACGTAATAGTAATTGGGGCCGGGTTCGGCGGCAGCTCCTGCGCCGGGCTTCTCGCGAAGCGAGGCATCAAGGTCCTGCTCCTCGAAAAGAACTCGCGCGCGGGCGGCAAGGCTATGTCCCTTTCCAAGAAGGGATTCACCTATACCGCCTGGGTAGTGATCAGCGCTCCCACGCAGGGTACACTGCTCGATGTCGTCCTCAAGGAGCTTGGCATGGAGGACAGGGTCAAGCTGGTTGCGCCCGGTACTCAGGGAAGCACCTACAAGACTTCGTCCGGCAAGTGGGTCGTGGGCCCGCAGTCGGAGGCCGGTGGCGTCATGGACCCGAATCCCCTGTTCGACTGGCTGCAGGTGAAGGAAGAGGATAGAGCTGAAGCGCTCAGGGCCATGACCGAATTGACGCTCATGACCCCGCAGGAGATCGATACCCTGCACGATATCACCTTCAAGGACTGGCTCAACCGCTACAACATGGCTCCCGGAGTCTACGCGTTCCTCATCGGCCCCGTGGCCGACGGCTGCTTCATGGTCCCCGTCGATGCCCTTGCCGCCTCGGAGGCGATAAGAACGCTTCAGGACGTCTTCCTTCGCAGCGGCGGCGTATTCTGTGAGGGAGGGTTCGGCAAGCTCGCTGATACCTACGCCCAGGCAGTGACGGAGAACGGCGGCAAAGTGGTCATGCGGGCCAGAGTCGAAAAGATTGTCGTGGAGCAGGGCAAGGTCACCGGAGTCGTTACGGACAAGGGGAGCTTCCAGGCACCGATCGTGGTGAGCAACGCCGGCCTCCAGCCCACAGCACTCAAGCTTGTCGGGGAAGAGCACTTCGACAAGGGCTACGTCAACTACGTGAAGGACCTTGTTCCGTCCTGGGGCATGATGGGCACGCGCTACTTCCTGAGCAAGACAGTAACCGATTATCCCTACGGCACGATATTCAGCAATGACACTCCCTGGAGCCTGGAGAGGTGGCTCAAGGCCAAGAAAGAGGGCCCACCGGACGAGATAACCGTCTGGTATGAGGTCCCCTCCAACTACGACCCGAACGCCGCACCCAAGGGCAAGCAGATGCTCATGACCGGCTTCTGGTGCCCCGCCGACCCGCAGATGACGGAGAAGCAGAAGAAGGCATGGTGGGCCAGGGGAGAGGAGATGCTGCTCAAGGTCTTCCCCGACCTGCCCTCGTCCATCGAGTCCAAGGAGGGCTATTCCACTCGCGACGTCTCGAACCTCACGCGTGACCAGGTGCTGCCCGGTCAGGGCGGAGAGTGCATCGGGTTGGGCCAGGTGGTGGGACAGGCCGCCAAGCACAAGCCCTCGGCCAAGGCCCCGATACAAGGGCTGTTCTATGTCGGATGTGACGCCGGAGGATACGGGATCGGTATCCACCAGGCGGTGGACTCAGGGATGAACGTCGCCGACATGGTGCTCAAGTATCACCAAATGCATCAGGCAAGTCCATAGGCAGCGGCTCGTACCGTCTCGTCGCTCATCATCAGGCGTACTCTGAGAAGGGGGGGCAACATGCGAATCGTCAGCTATCAGGACGTTGAAGCCCACGAAGCCGTCCCAGGGGTGGTCCAGCGCGTGGTCATCGGTCCGGAGCACGGCGCTCCGCACTTCGCCATGCGGGTCTTTGAGCTTCAACCCGGGAGCTCCACGCCGTATCATACACACGAGTGGGAGCACGAGGTCTTCGTATTGTCCGGCCTCAGTGTGGTCAGGCGTGAGAACGGCGAGACTCCTATCAGCGCCGGCACAGCCGTTTTCGTCGAGCCCAACGAGAT
>JAZFSU010000331.1:0-3379 GCA_036446335.1 Dehalococcoidia bacterium
CCTTTGGCTATACCCCGAGTATGACGATCCCCGGCTTCTCATGATGCTGCAAGGGCAAATAGTGGGGGTTGAAGCTCCGGCACTGGTGAGGTTCCTGGTGCCGTCCGCGGCCGAGATGTACTCAGCAGGCTCAAAGGATGCGCAGGATCGATATACTGGAGGGCCACCGGATCGCGAACCGTCGTCAATACCGGGCTGGGACGAAATCAGCTACGTTGTAACGACTGATACCTTCCGCGTGGAATACTACGACCCCATCATCAGAGGTCAGCCAGACAAGACCATTTCGTATGAGTTCCGCTGGCTGTATCCCATTTCCGACCTTGATGTAATCGTTCAGGAGCCACGGAGGTCCAGCAACTATCATGTTTCGCCTGCGGGTCAACGCTTCACTGATAGCGAGGGATTTGCCTCCCATCGGTATAACTTCAGCGACCTGGATGATGAGCCGCCTCTCCAATTTGAGATTGCCTATACCAAATCAGACCCGAATCCTTCACTTGCCGCCGACGACACTGGATCCGGGAATGTGCTGCTGACACTAGGTATAGTGGTCGGGCTGCTGGCACTGTTCGGTGGCGGGTACCTGCTGCTAAGACGACCCAGAATGGGGACGAGCACGCGGGCGCGGGCTGACCGAAGACGCGCCGGCAAAGATGCCCCGGCTCGTGCATCAAAGGGGAAGCGCCTTCCGAGCAAATTCTGCAGTCAGTGTGGCAAACGCCTGGAGAGCCCATCGCGCTTCTGCGAGCACTGTGGAGCGGAACAGTGACCTGCCCTGCGAGAATTGGGCCAGGGAGCGCATCGAGCTTTGGGGCAGCAGATTCAGGGAGGATTCCTCGTGACCGAGATGGACAAGTATCTCAGATGCACCGAGATCATCGATTGCGATGCGGAGGGAGTGGGCGGGAAGGCGTGGGCTCTGACCGGGAGACTGCAGACGGATAGAGAGAAGGCCGTCGCCCTTTTCTATTTCGTTTGGGACGAGATCAGGCACGATCCCTATGCACCGGCGCAGGCTGCAGCTGACCACAAAGCCAGTGTGACTCTGGAAAGGGGCAGCGGACAATGCCAGCACAAATCAGCTCTGCTTGCGGCACTGGCGAGGGCTGCCGGAATCCCTGCCCGTCCGGGATACGTCGACATCCGGGATCATCTTCTCTCTGACAAGTTCCGCGCCATGGTGGGGGGAGACAACCTGCTGATCCAGCATGGATACGTCGAGCTTTACGTTGGCGGCAGGTGGCTTCACGCCAGCCCGGCGCATGACAGGGCCATCTGCGAGCGGAACGGCTTCGTGCCGGTGGAGTTCAACGGCCTGGATGACGCGAGGGACTCAGCCCGCGACACGGAAGGCAGGCCGCATATGGAGCATGTCAAGGATCACGGCCACTTCGACGATTTCCCCTGGGACTTCATAGAGTCATACCGCAAAGAGTGGGTGGCTGCTATCGGCAGGGAATGGGCCGAATACACCGCCAACGTGAAGAGCCATACGGCCGAACGAGATGGGTGAGCACCCTGGAAAGCATCTCGGGGGGGGCCAAACCGGTTCCGGAACCCAGGCCGGGTGCCTGAGGACCGGCGACGAGGCGTCGTGAATCGCTGAAGACTGACTGGCAGAGTCACCCGGCAGCTTGGCAGGGCAACGTGGGGCAACCGGTGGGGGGCGTTCGCACCTCAATGAAGGGCATCTATCGCTACGGCTCTGAGGTCAACAGCCACGATCTGATCAAGATCCTGGCCATCAGCGCGATGGTCATCGATCACGTAGGCAGATACCTCCTGGCCAACAACGTCTGGATGCGCGTAGTAGGTCGCCTGGCAGCTCCGCAGTTCTTCTTCCTCGTGGGATACTCCGGCTCATACAAATTCAAGCGTGAGATACTGCTGTATGGTCTGGTACTAGTGACGGTGACCTACATCACCGATTCCGGCACGGGTTTCGTTGACCGAATTGCTCCTTTGAACATCCTGCTGAGTTTCGTATTGATCAAGGCGCTGCTCAACAGGTTCGATCCCTCAAAGCAGCCTACTGAGAATCTGTTTGCCTTGCTCATTGCCCTCGTAATCTTCAGTCTCCCCAGCTACCTGCTTATTGAATATGGTACGCTCGGCCTGTGCTACGCGATTGGGGCTCGACTGATCAGGCAGCGCCACGAATTCGCCCTCATCTGGATATGCACGACGGTGGCGGTGCATTTCTTCTACGCGATGTTCTCCCTGCCGATCCTGGAACTGGACATGGCGCAGCAGTATATCGTGCCGGCTATCGCCTTGCTTCTGGTGGTCTTCCTTACCAATCTGACCATCTTCCTCAGGTACGGTTTTCGGGTGTTCAAGGTTGAACCGAGGATCCTTAGAACACTTGTAATCTTCACCTCACGCCATTCACTGGAGATCTACGTCGTCCACCTCGCGGCCTTCATGATAATCGACTACGTATAGAGCGTTGCGATCGGGCCAATCCGGCAGCCACTTGACCTCGAATCCCAGGCGTTCTATACTTTCGTGCGTTGTGGGTGGCCCGAGGGCCGCGGCGTTCTTGCGCTTAGCCCGCTGTCTCGGGCAGCCACGAGGCCGGAGAAGTCCTCGGATTTGATGCAACCAGCCGTTCTTCTTCCGTTGGCATGCCCCTCGGATGGTGGCTTCGACGCCAGGCCCAGTACTACATGGCTTTCGATTGGGGATGATGAAGAGCGTATCCGGTAAGGAGTCGGGACGACCGGCTGAGATCAGGAGGAGCTACGTGACATTCGACGAACGGTCGTTTGACGCCGATCACCTGCGCAATTTTCAGGGCCGTGCTGCCGAGTGCGTGCTGAGCATGGATGTCGCCTTGCGTGACATCGCTGATTCCATGGATGAGGCCAATGAAGCCGTTGCCAAGTTTGATGCGGACAGGTCAGAGCAAGACCGCTGGAGTGGAATAGCTGGCGCTTGGTCCAGGTGGTGGAGCATATTCCTTCGCCAGTACGGAACCAGGTGCTTCGGGAGGTGGAGGGATAGATGTGGCAACTTGGATGACTACGGGGCCATGGAGGAGCTGTGGGCCGGGAGCTTTGTGCCTCTGCAGGTGGCAGGGTGTGAGATAGTCAAGCAGGTCCGCCTCAAGCAGGTAAGACAGGAAGTCACCGAGCTCTCGAGGCACTCTGGCGTCAGCCGCGCGGACCGCAATGCGTTGCTCGAGTGGTCCGCTCCTTTGGACGACACCCTGTCGAGGCTGATCACCTCCCACACGGAGCTGCAAAAGATGGCCATCACGCGGAGCTTGAGGGACGAAGCGGAGCAGGACAAGGGCTCGACGTTCGCCAAGCTCAAGCGCTTTGTGTTCGGGAAAGGGTAGCCAGCCGGGGCCGTGGCGAATTGCACCGGCTCA
>JAZFSU010000332.1:0-3965 GCA_036446335.1 Dehalococcoidia bacterium
ACCTCCTGCACGGCCCTGAGTTGATCCGGTGTCTCTACGTACGGGAAAGAGGCCTCAAGTTCCTGCTGCCAAACGGTGTCGGCAGAAATGGCGATACCGTCCAGAACCTGCCGGGCCGAATAAAGCGCAAGGAGCCCCTTCGCCAGCTCGCCGGCCGCCTCCTTGACCCTTTGCTTTGCCCTACTCCACTCCTGAGTGCCCAGCCGGCTCAACGATGGACCGTGCCCCCCGGGCCCAATGTACCGACTCACACGGTCGATCTGATCGGTCGGCACATAGAGACGATCCCCCGCTGAGTACTCCAAGATCAGGTATTCTCTGCCACCGCTGTCAACGTCTTTCTTGGTCAGCCCGGAGAATCTGCCTATGCCGTGGTCAATGTGCACGACGTAGTCACCCGACGAAAGCTCGGACAGGAATTCTTCGTGCCGCACCGGACGCTTGGTCACTGCTCGCCTCTCCTTGACGTAGCCGAAAAGCTCAGCGTCTGTCAACACCAGAACTCCATGCTGCCCGTCGAGTGTCCAGCCCTCACTCAGAGAACCTTGCACGAGCGTCAGTGACCCCGGAGAAGGCAATTGCTCCATGCCAGTCACAGGGAAAGCGATAACGTCTTGCTCCTCCAGAAGCTCGGACAGCCTTGTTGACTGGTGGGATACCACAACAACACTGCGTTTTCCTCCCGTCATTCCCTTGGCCTCCTCCAGAAAGGCCGACACGCGTCCGCCGTAGCTTGGGGCGGCACCAAAGCCCATATCGCAGCATTCGTCATCGACTGCCCACTGTTCGAGAGTCAAACGCCGGTCAAACCTGCTTAGCCTGCCCATGATTTCTGACCACGACAAATGCGGAACCGGGAAATTGCATGGCAGTTCACCGCGCTGAACCTGAGCCCGGCGCATCTCGGCAGCATGAAAGTCAAGTTCCTTCAGAGTAGTCTCGATGACGTCGGGCTGATCGAGCACAACCACGCTGTGCCCAGGGAAGTAATCGCAAACAGCGCCATCGTTCACTAGCGTCGCATATAGGTCGAACCCGTCGGTCCATTGACCGTGGGCAAGACGCTCCACGTCCTCCTCCATCGCTTCTCGTGCGCTGATGCTGAGAGCTGAGAGATCAAGGCTACGAAGGACGCTGTCCAACTCATGAGGTGAAGAGACGATCTCCCGGGCGGGGATAATGCTCACTTGGGACACAATGCCGACGGAGCGCTGGCTTGCCGGATCGAAAAGGCGAATCGTCTCAACCTCGTCACCGGAGAATTCGATCCTGGCGGGAAGATCGCTGTCAGGTGGATAGACGTCGACGATTCCGCCACGCCGGCTCACGGTTCTGGGATATTCCACGGCGCTCTCCATCTCGTACCCCATCCCCATCCATCTGGCAATAGCTTCCTCCATGTTCAACTTCATTCCCGTTCGCACTACATGACACGACGAAGCAAAGCGGGCGACCGGCACCGTCTTCCGGGTCACAGCATGAGCGGAGGCAACGACCAGCGGAGCTTCGTTCCCCTTGACCAAACTGGAAAGCACCTTCAGCCGTTCCTGCACGGTGTAGGGATCGGAAGAGAGCCGCTCATACGGAAGCGGGCCGGGCTCGGGAAAGAGCTTCACCGGGTCAGCCGTGCCAAGCCACGAGGTGATCTCCTCGTGAAGCTGCCTGGCCCGCTCCGGTCTCGCCGTGACCACGAGCATGGGGACATCGATGTTACGATGGAGGCAGGCCAGGAGATAGGGCTTGGCAGCTTCAACAACGACAGCCCTCCCGCCGCTTCTTCCGGCCTGCAGACCCTGAACCAACTCGCAGTAGGCAGGGACACCCTCGATTGCGGAAAGCAGACCGACCAAGTTCAACACAAACACCCCCAGGGCTAGCCGCGATGACTAGCCCTGTCAAGATTTCAGCGGGAGCTCCGCGCCGGAGACCGCATATCAATTGTACTTGTTCATTGCCGCCACGATGCCATTAGTGAGAAGGCATTCGATGGCAGCGCCAACATCAGCATATACCTTTCTGACAGTTACCATCTCCTCAGCCGTGAAATCGCTCAGCACATGGTCAACGGCGTCCACCTCCCCACGAGGAGATCCGTCTTCGCCTCCCAGGGAAGCTATACCCACCCGAAGCCTGGGGAAGTCCTGACTCCCCAGCCTGTCAATGACCGACTCAACGCCCCTGTGCCCGCCGGCGCCTCCACGCTCGCGAATCCGGATTCTCCCCAACGGCAGATCTAGATCGTCATGGACCACCAGCAGACACTCGTTGCGGAGACGATAGCGTCGCTTGAGAGCCGCCGCTGCCTCTCCGCTGAGATTCATGAACGTCTGAGGCTTGGCCAGGGCAACCTTAGTGCCCAGCACCATCCCGACGCCCAATTGACTTCGTGCCTTTCGCTGTCTCAGGGAGATGCCATGCCCGCGAGCCAGAAAGTCGATGCACCGAAAGCCTATGTTGTGCCTGTTGCCGGCGTAGCCTTTGCCAGGGTTGCCAAGCCCCATAATCAAATTCACGATTCACCCCGACAGCCGAGCTTCCTCACTGCGATCGCAGTCGTCACGAGATCCCCATTCCTTGCTTTACGCATTGGCGCGCTCCAGCAAGCGTAATAACTCATCTTCATTCAACACCCTGGTTCCCAGCTCGCGGGCGCGATCCAGCTTAGATCCAGGATCAGCCCCCACAACCAGGAAGGTTGTCTTCTTAGTCACCGCACTGCCGACTGATCCACCGAGATCCCTGACCTTCGCTTCTGCCTCGCTCCTGGGGAGAGTGTCCAGCCTGCCGGTGATCACGAACTCCTGGCCGGCGAGAGCCTGTTCCATCGAGCTCGAAGGCTCCTCTTCCAGCCTCACTCCGGCGCTCCTCAACTGGTAGATGACCCGGAGATTGGCCTCCTCACCGAAGAACGCCACGATGCTCTCGGCAATCTTGGGGCCAATCGTCGGTATCTCCATCAATTCATCCTCCGTCGCGTTGGACAGCCTGCTAATGCTGCCGTAGTGCTTGGCCAGAATATCGGCGGTCTCCGCCCCCACATGACGAACGCCCAGGGCAAAGATCACCCTCGACAGTGGCCTGTCCTTGCTCTTCTCGATCGCCTCCAGCAGATTCGAGACGCTCTTCTCGCCCATTTTCTCCAGTCCGACGAGCTCATCCCTTCTCTCCTCGAGCCGGTAAATGTCGCCAACATCCTGCACCAGGCCCGCCTCCAAGAGAACACCTGACATTCTCTTCCCTATTCCCTCGATATCCATGGCCCCTCGAGAAACGAAGTGCTTGATAAGCTCGTAGCTTTGGGCGGGGCAAGATCGGTTGGGGCACCGAGACATCGCCTCGCCCTCCGGCCTCACAACCTCCGTGCCACACGCAGGACAGCCAGAGGGCATCTCGAAGAACCTCTCCTTGCCGGTGCGCAGGCTGACCACAGGTCCAACCACCTCCGGTATGACCTCGCCCGCTCTCTGGACAATAACCATGTCGCCGATACGGATGTCCTTCCGCCTGATGTCGTCTTCGTTATGCAGCGCTGCCCTCTTCAGTACCACTCCGCCCACTGATACTGGCTCCAGAATGGCATACGGGTTAATGGCGCCCGTGCGCCCCACATTGACCCCGACACCGAGAAGCCGAGTGGTCACCTGAGTTGCTGGGAACTTATATGCAACCGCCCAGCGGGGTTCACGCGCCACAACTCCCAGTCGCGTCTGAAGATCGAACTGATTGACCTTAACCACGATGCCGTCGGTCTCGTACGCCAGACTCTCACGTTGCGAAAGCCATCGCGTGTAGTATTCCTCCACCTCATCAATGCCAGCCATAAGAGAGTTGGCTGGATTCACCTTGAAGCCCAGTTCCTTCAGATACTCCAGGGACTCCCATTGAGTATCAGGCACACGGCCCTCGGCCCATCCCAAGCCGTAGACGTAGATGTCGAGCGGCCGCCGGGCCGTGATTCTTGGGTC
>JAZFSU010000333.1:0-5140 GCA_036446335.1 Dehalococcoidia bacterium
TCTGGATCGAGGCAAAGAGCCCTCAGAACCTCTTGGCCCATCTTGCCCAGCGCCCCGTGGACGAGAACCCTTAACTGACCCATCAGAGGCTTGCTTCCGCCACTGTTCGTGTCCCTCAGTTGGTGGGCGGTGTTCTTGGAGGACCGCTTTGAGGCCGCTGCCTGTCATCGTGATTCGGGCGCGGGCGCTGGGGCGGCTGTTGGCGTTTCTTGAAGGGATAGTCAGCGGACTCTCCCCTTTCGGCCCCAACGGGAGCGCCCTCACCTTGAGCCGATTCCTGAAGTGCGGCGCGGCGAGACAGGTTTATCCTTCCCATCCGGTCAATCTCCGTGACCTTCACCATCACCTCATCCCCCACCTTCACGACATCCTCGACGCTGGCCGCCTGATAGTCAGCCAATTCGCTTATGTGAACCAGACCTTCCTTGCCGGGAAGGATTTCCACAAAGGCTCCGAAGTTCGTTACGCGCGTCACTCGACCGTTGTATACGGAGCCGACCTCCACGTCACGAGTCAAGTCCTCGATTATCCGGATTGCCTTTAGCGTGGCTTCCTCACTGGGCGAGCCGATGAGAACCGTGCCGTCGTTCTCAACATCAACCGTCACTTTGGCTTCGCTCATGATAGACCGGATGGTTCTGCCGCCAGGACCAATAATGTGGCGGATCTTCTCAGGGTCGACGGTTATCTTAGTCAGTCGAGGCGCGTACTTGCTCAGTTCAGGCCGGCTGACTCCGATTGTCGCCGTCATCTTCTCCATTATGGAGAGGCGGGCGACTCTGGCCTGGCTCAGCCCCTTTTCCAGGACCTCCTTGCTCACGCTTTTCGCCTTGACATCCAGCTGGAGAGCTGTGATGCCTTCTGCCGTCCCCGCAACCTTGAAGTCCATGTCGCCGAGGGCGTCCTCGAGGCCCTCAATGTCGGTGAGCACGGCATAGTTGCCGTCTTTTCCCATCACCAGACCCATTGCGATTCCTGCCACCGGTGCCTTGATAGGCACACCGGCATCCATGAGGGACAAGGTGCTGCCGCAAACGCTTGCCATGGAGGTGCTGCCGTTGGAGCTCAGCACCTCGGAGACAAGGCGGATTGTGTATGGGAATTCACTCTCATCCGGGAGCACCGGTATCAGCGCTCGTTCGGCAAGCGCACCATGGCCGATCTCACGCCGCCCTGGGGACCCAGCGCGTTTCACTTCGCCTACACTGAACGGTGGGAAGTTGTAGTGATGCATATAGCGCTTGGATTCGTCCTGGCCGATACCATCGATCCGTTGCTCCTCGGCCGGTGAGCCGAGCGTGGCGATGGTCAGCACCTGCGTTTGGCCTCTCGAGAACAACCCCGAGCCGTGAGTACGGGGGAAAGCGCCTACCTCACAGGAGATCTGGCGAATATCCGCGGGGCCGCGGCCGTCTGGCCGGATCCCTTTCTCCAGAATGAGATCTCGAACGACTTCTCTAAACGCCTGGTCAAACGCGGCCGATATATCCTGGGGCGAGTAGTTGCCACCTACCTTGTTCGCGACATCTTGCTTGAGCAGGCCCAGTACAACCTTCCGCTCCGCGGGATCCTTCCATTTGGGGCCTTGGCCGATCCTTTCGCGCACGATCGTGTTGGCCTCAGTCAGCAACTCGGGGCTCAGTTCTTTGGCTTTGAACTCCCACTTGGTCTTCCCACAAGCCTGAACAAGTTGATCCTGAAGCTGGTTGATGACCTGGTTTGCCTCCTGCCCGAACATGATCGCCTCGAGCACAACCTCTTCTGTTGCTTCCTTTGCCGCTGCCTCAGTCATCACCATCCCCGCCTTGGTGCCCGCGATGATCAGATCGACCTTGCTTTGCTGAAGCTGGGTGAAAGTGGGATTGATCACGTATTCGCCGTCTATGTAGCCAACGCGAACGGCGGATACTGGCCCCTCGAAGGGTATATCAGAGATTGCTAGTGCAGCTGATCCGCCGATGATCGCAAGTATGTTGGGGTCGTTCTCCTGGTCTGCGGACAGCACCGTCACCATCACCTGCATTTCATTGCGCATGGTCTTGGGGAACAGAGGACGCAAAGGCCGATCCGTGAGCCTGCTTGTCAGCACGGCCTCCTGGCCGGGCCGACCTTCTCTCCTGAAGAAACTCCCGGGGATCTTGCCAGCGGCGTAGAGCCTCTCTTCGTAGTCGATGGTGAGAGGCAAGAAGTCCCGCTCACTGGGTTCAGGGTTGGCGCACGCGGTTACCAGGATCACCGTCTCACCGTATTGGACTGTGACCGCACCGTTTGCCTGCGCGGCAAACTTCCCCGTCTCGATGATGAGGGATCTTCCGGAGATGTCGGCTTGAACAGAATATGGCATGAAGGTTATACCTCTCTTCTAACTTTCCACCGGGGGTTAGTTACTACTTACCAACTACTTGCGAAGACCAAGGCTCAATATCAGTTGGCGATAGCGCGTGACATTGCGGTTGGTCAAGTAGCTCAAAAGGCTGCGCCGCTGCCCCACCAGCTTCAGGAGACCTCTCCTGGAGTGATGGTCATGCTTGTGCGCTTTCAGGTGCTCGGTCAGCTCATTGATCCTCTGGGTAAGCAGCGCGACCTGCACCTCTGTTGAGCCACTGTCTTTCTCATGTCGCTTGAACTGGTGGATGATAGTGTCTTTTTTCTCTTTATCCATCAACGGCCCCTATTTTGTCTAACAAACAAGGTATTATAACACACGAGAATAGCCATGTAAATTGGATCTTGCCCCAATTCTTCACTCGCCCCGCGAGACGAATTCCACTATTTTGCGCTCGAGTGCCCTTCGCTCGAGCAGTACCCGTCGGCCACATCCCCGGCACTTGATCCCGATGTCGGCACCAAGTCTTACCACTTGCCACTCATAGCTGCCACAGGGATGTCGCTTCTTTAGACGCAGGACGTCGCCAAGCCGCAGTTCCAGAGGCTCATCATGCTGCCAAATGCTCATTGATCTGATCTCGAATCTTGAGGGCTTCCCTGCGAGCTGCTGTGGCGAAGTCCTGTTCACTCGACGCGTAGAGCACTTGCCTCGAGCAGCTTATGATTAGATTCTGCCCGTGCGAATCGACACCGTTCCTGATCGTTGAAGCAAGGTCCCCGCTCTGAGCCCCGATCCCTGGTACGAGTAGTTGAATCTTCGGGCACAGCTGACGCACCTTCTTCAGCTGCTCAGGGTACGTGGCCCCGACCACAAGGCCGATATTGCCTTGTGTGTTCCACTTGTTCGCCTTGAGCGCGACGGACTCGAACAGCGGGCGAGCGCCTTTGTCTGCCTCGCTTTCGACGACCAGAGACTCCTGAAAGTCTGAGGCACCGGCATTTGAGGTCTTGCAGAGAATGAACACCCCCTTGTCTCCGTAGTCGGTGAACGGAGAGATCGAGTCGTGGCCTAAGTAGGGGTTCACAGTGACGGCGTCGAAGCCAAAGACTTCAAACAGCGCTTTGGCGTAGGCCTTGGAGGTTGAAGAGATGTCCCCTCTCTTGGCATCGCCGATGACCGGTATTCCGCTGGGAACGTGGGCCAGTGTCCTCTCCAGAGCTCTGAGTCCCTCAATGCCCAAAGCCTCATAGAAGGCGAGATTGGGCTTGTATGCGCAAACCAGGTCCGATGTGGCGTCGATGATCTCCCTGTTGAACTGGAAGACGTCGATTGCAGGCATCAACTCCGGATCGGGGTCCAGCCCAATGCAGAGGAGGCTGCTGTTGCTTCGTGAGGCGGCAAGCTGTTTGTCCTTGAAGTTCATCTCAGTGGCTTCGTGACCGGGATTGGCCGACGTGATAATAGCAGTTGGACTCGAAGGCGTCAAGGATTGCCTGAACCTGGGGCAGGCCACGATGGTACGAGGGTCTGGGACGTGTGCGCTGGTCTCGACTCACGTCATTGCCTGACGCCAGACGTGGGCGAACGTGGCGGTGATCATGTGCGCTGGTGGTGATCGACCCATACGGGCAGTACCGAAGGGCAATGGAGCGGACATGTGTCGCTTCACTTGACCTACCATTATCTCCCAATGCAGGACTTCCGTCCCTTGACGATTGACTTGTGAAATTGACCGTTTGGGTGATTGTTGCCTCCAGGGGCGTCGTCTATAGTGGTTAGCAGGTAGCAAAAGGACAGAGGGAGGTAGATATGAGAGTCGAAAGCCCGCCGAGCAGCATGCTCACTGTCAGAGAGGTAAGCCAGCTGCTCCATGTCCACAGCAATACCCTTAGGCGATGGAGTGATCAAGGTGTGCTGCGAGCGTACCGCATTGGCCCCAGGGGCGATCGGAGATTCAAGCCCGAGGATATCGCAGTCCTGCTTCTTGAGCAGACACGTGAGGTTCCGGTTGGTGCGCGCAGCATGGGCTAGAACGCCCAAATAGGATTATCCGATGAACCATGAGCAAGACACCATGAGCAAGACAAGAGTACTGATAGTTGATAGTCAGCCGATATTCAGGGCCGGTGTGCGGCGCGCTCTGGCTCACCGCTGCGGCCTGGAGGCGCTGGAGATTCTGGATTGCGATCCTGGCAACAGTGGCGAGGGCGCAATCAATCAGATCGAAGAGGATTCTCCTCATGTGGCTCTGGTCAGTATTGGCGGCCCATCACCGGATGGGCTGCAGCTGAGTAGTCGCATTGCGAGGGATTTCCCCGCAACGAAAGTGATAGTACTCAGCGCCAACCATAATGCTGACGAGCTGTTTCAAGTCATCAAGACTGGTGCTGCAGCCTACCTGAGCAGGGACAGCGATGCCGAGGCCTTGTCTGACGCGATAATGCGCGCCACTTCAGGGCAATACCCCATCAACGACAGCTTTGCTTCCAGGCCCAAGGTCGCATCGCTCGTACTGGATCAGTTCGAGGATATGGCGTCCATGTGTGGTTCTGAGGATGCGAGGGAAGCTGTGGTGACCCCTCTCACCCCGAAAGAGACACAGTTTCTGAATCTCATCGCCGAGGACAATGAGAACAGGCAGATCGCGGCAATCCTTGGCATGGAGGAACACGAGATCAAGAAGTGTGTCGGCGCCATTCTATCCAAGCTGAATGCCAGCGATCGTGCACATGCAGTGATGCTGTCGCTGTGCGACAGCTGGCTTTCGCTTCAGGATCCCCAGACTTCGTCTCAGGCGCAAGAACTGGTTGC